>NZ_DATBMI010000028.1:0-30548 GCF_036554925.1 Pedococcus sp. | reverse complement strand
CGGCCCGTGCGGCCGATCCGGTGCACGTAGGTCTTCTCGTCCTCGGGGCACTGGAAGTTGATGACGTGCGTGACGTTCTCGACGTCGATGCCGCGGGCGGCGACGTCGGTGGCCACGAGGATGTCGACCTTGCCGTTGCGGAAGGCCCGCAGCGCCTGCTCACGGGCCCCCTGGCCGAGGTCACCGTGGATCGGGGCGGCGGCGAACCCGCGCTCGACCAGGTCGTCCGCCACCTTGGCGGCGGTGCGCTTGGTGCGGCTGAAGATGATCGTCAGCCCGCGGTCCTTGGCCTGCAGGATGCGAGCGAGCATCTCGGTCTTGTCCATCGCGTGGGCGCGGTAGACGAACTGCTCGATGGCCTTCACGGTGTGGCCGTCGTCGCCCTCCTCGCTCATGGCGCGGATGTGGGTGGGCTGGGTCATGTAGCGGCGGGCCAGCGCGACCACGGCGCCCGGCATCGTGGCCGAGAACAGCATGGTCTGGCGCGAGGCCGGCGTCATGGCCAGCAGCTTCTCGACGTCGGGCAGGAAGCCGAGGTCGAGCATCTCGTCCGCCTCGTCGAGCACGACGGTCTTGGCGCGGGAGAGGTCGAGGTGGCCCTGCTTGGCCAGGTCGATCAGTCGGCCGGGCGTGCCGACCACGATCTCGACGCCCCGCTGTAGGGCCTCGATCTGCGGCTCGTAGGCGCGGCCGCCGTAGACGGTCAGCACCCGGACGCCGCGCTTCTTCCCGGCCCGCTCGAGGTCGCCGGCGACCTGGACAGCCAGCTCGCGGGTGGGGGCGACGGCCAGGGCCTGGGGCTTGCCGGCGTCCGGCAGCTCGGCGAAGCCGGGGTCGCGGGGCGAGACGACCCGGTTGATCATCGGCACCCCGAAGCCCAGGGTCTTGCCGGTCCCGGTCTTGGCCTGGCCGATGATGTCGTGGCCGGACAGGGCCACCGGGAGGGTCATCGCCTGGATGGGGAAGGGCGTGACGATCCCCGCCTCGGAGAGCGAGGCGACGATGTCGGGGTGCACGTCGAAGTCGGCGAACGTGGGCACGGAGGGTTCAGTCATGGAGTTCTCTCGATCGGGGGCGCTCCCAGCTCGGGGGAGGCCGCTTCGCAGGGCCGATCGGAGTTCTTCGGTGAGGGGCGCGGAGCTGTCCGCGACTGATTCGTGCCGACCGGGCACCCAAGATGACGCCCCCAGTGTACCGGGGGAGACCCCCCAGACCCTCATCCACGCACGCGGAGGGACGGCGCCGATACTGTGGGCCCCATGACGCAGGACACCGGAGCCACTGCTGGAACCCCGATGACGGACGGCGCGGAGGACGCCTCGGAGGGCGCCTCGCAGGGCCCCGTGCAGGGTGCGGACTGGCTCGGGGACCCGCAGTACCGCGAGGCCGTGGTCGACCTGCTCGGGGTGCTGGCGTACGGCGAGCTGAGCGCCTTCACCCGCCTCGCCGGTGACTCGGAGCTCGCGCCGTCCCAGCCGCTGAAGGCAGCGGTCGCGGCCCTCGCCGTCGCGGAGTTCCGCCACTACGAGCTCCTCGTGTCGCGGCTGGAGGACATGGGGGTGGACCCGGAGTCGGCGATGGCGCCGTTCATCCGGGCCGTCGACGCCTTCCACGAGCGCACCCGGCCCAGCACCTGGCTCGAGGGACTGGTCAAGGCGTACGTCGGCGACGGCATCGCGACGGACTTCTACCGGGAGATCAGCGCCTACGTCGACCCCTCCACGCAGACCCTGGTGCACGACGCGATGCAGGACGTCGGCCAGGCCGAGTTCGTCGTCAAGGTCGTCCGTGAGGCCATCGCGGCCGACGAGCGGGTCGCGGGCCGGCTCGCGCTGTGGGGCCGTCGCCTGGTCGGGGAGGCGCTCTCGCAGGCGCAGCAGGTGGCGGTCGAGCGCGACGCGCTCTCCTCCCTGCTGGTCGGCGGGGCCGGCGGCGCGCACCGGCCGAGCGCGGACCTCGCCGAGCTGGGCCGGATGTTCGCCCGGCTCACCGACGAGCACACCCGTCGTATGGGCCGGCTCGGCCTCGCCGCCTGACCCTCCGCCCGAACGCAGAGCCGCTGCCCGCGCGACGGGCGGGACACGAAGGGGCCCCGTCCGGATGGACGGGGCCCCTCGGCGTGGTGGCTCAGACGTTCGAGCTGCGGTTCCGCATCGCGCTGTAGACCGTCACGAAGATGGCAGCCGCGATGATGCTGGTGAACCAGCGCAGCCAGTCGATGCTGGAGTCGTCCTTGGGGGCGCCCCAGATGAAGTAGCCGACGAGTGCGCCCAGGACACCGAGGACGATGGTGACCAGGGTGCCGATGTTCTGCTTGCCCGGCAGGACCAGGCGGGCAAGCATGCCGATGACGGCGCCGAAAATGATGGTGCCGATGATCTCCAGAACCATGACAGCTCCTCTCACGCGACGGTCTGTCGCGCTGTGTGTGGCCGGTCGACCGGGCCGGATGCTGCTACTTGACCACGGAACCGGCGCGCGTGCACGCCTGTGGCCCGGCGCGCTGCGTGACGATTTGGACACGGCGGCGCGGGCCGGGGTTGGCGGGGTTCGTGCAGGTCAGCAGCCTGCGGAGCCAGGTCAGAGCGTGCCGAAACCGACCCCGCGGCGCTCGCTCTCGCCCAGCGAGACGTAGCCGAGCACGCTGCCCGGCACCAGGACCTGGCGGCCCTTGGAGTCGGTCAGGGTCAGCAGGCCGCCCTTGTCGACCGCCTGGGAGACCGCCTTGGCGACCTCCTCCGCGGTGGCGTCGGTGTCGAACGTGATCTCGCGCGCGACGTTCTGCACGCCGATCTTGACCTCCACGTCAGTGGCCTTTCGTCGTTGGCGGTGCACGCGGCATACGCCCGTGCGGGTGAAACTGCCCACAGGCTAACCAGCCGGCTGCTCGGAACCTTCCCCGCCCACCTTGGGGAACGAGCCGAGGCCCCGCCACGCCAGCGCCCCGACGAGGCGTGCCGCCTCGTCCTGGGGGATGGAGCTGCCCTGCGCGAGCCAGTGCCGGGCGGAGACCTGGGCCATGCCCGAGAGGGCCATGCCCAGCAGCGAGGCGTCGGCCTCGGGGAGGCTGGTGTCCTCGGCGATGACCTCGGCGATCGCCTCCGCGCAGACCAGGCCGACCGTGTCGAGGCGGTTGCGCACGGCGGACTCGTTGGTCAGGTCGGACTCGAAGATGAGGCGGAAGGCGGCGCCGTCGCGGGAGACGAACTCGAAGTACGCGGCGATCGTCGCGTAGACCCGCTCCTTGTTGTCGTGCGTCGAGGCGAGCGCCTCGCGGACGAGCTGCTCGAGGCCCTCGCTGTGCTTGTCGAGCAGGGCGAGGTAGAGCTCGAGCTTGCCCGGGAAGTGCTGGTAGAGAACCGGTTTCGAGACGCCCGCGCGCTCGGCGATGTCGTCCATGGCTGCGGCGTGGTAGCCGGACTCGACGAACGCGGCCTGGGCGGCCTCGAGCAGCTGGGCACGCCGGGCGGACCGGGGCAGCCGGTGGCCACGGGGGGCGTCGGTTCGCGAGTCGGCGCTGAGCGACATGTGGTGCCTTTCTTCCGGTGTTGGCCTCATGGTACGGGTGGGTAACCTCAGTCACATGGGCATCCCGCCGCTCGTCGACCCGGCACCCGACCTCTCGAGCGAGGAGCGGGCCCGCTACGCGCGCCACATCCTGCTGCCGGACATCGGCGTCGAGGGCCAGCGCCGGCTGAAGAACGCGCGGGTCCTCGTCGTCGGCGCCGGGGGTCTCGGGTCGCCGGCCCTGCTCTACCTCGCGGCCGCCGGCGTGGGCACGATCGGGATCGTCGACGACGACACCGTCGACGCCTCGAACCTGCAGCGGCAGGTCGTCCACGGCACCCCCGACGTCGGGCGCCTGAAGACGGAGTCGGCGGCCGAGGCCGTTGCCCGCGCCAACCCCCTCGTGGAGGTCGTCCGCCACGACCTGCGGCTCGACTCGACGAACGCGCTCGAGGTCATCGACGGCTACGACCTGGTCCTCGACGGCGCCGACAACTTCCCGACGCGCTACCTCGTCAACGACGCCTGCGCGCTGCTCGGCAAGCCGCACGTCTGGGGGTCGATCTACCGCTTCGACGGGCAGGTCAGTGTGTGGTTCCGAGATCACGGCCCGTGCTACCGGTGCGTCTTCCCCGAGCCGCCCCCGCCGGGGTCGGTGCCGTCGTGCGCCACGGGCGGGGTGCTGGGCGTGCTGTGTGCCGCGATCGGCTCGGTGCAGGTGTCCGAGGCGGTGAAGCTCATCGTGGGGCAGGGTGACCCGCTGGTCGGACGCCTCCTCGTCCACGACGCGCTGCGGCAGTCCTGGGACTCCCTCACGGTGCGCCGCGACCCCGCCTGCGCGCTCTGCGGCGACCACCCCACCATCACCGGGCTCGTCGACTACGAGGCCTTCTGCGGTATGCCGCCGGGCGGGGCAGCGGGGTCCGGCGCGGCGCACGGTGCGGCTGTTGGCGCACCCGCGGCAGCGATCGACGAGGTCACCGCCGGCGAGCTCGCCGACCTGCTCGCGGCACGCGACCGCGGCGAGGAGAGCTTCGAGCTGGTCGACGTCCGCGACGCGGGGGAGCGCGAGGTCGTCTCGATCCCCGGCGCCCGAGCCATCCACCTCGAGGAGTTCCGCTCGGGGGCGGCGCTCGCAGCCCTGCCCGACGGCATACCGGTCGTGGTGCTCTGCAAGTCGGGGGCCCGCTCCGCGGAGGCGGCCGGGATCCTGGCCCGGGCCGGCCGGAGCGGGGTGCGCAACCTGCGCGGCGGGGTCCTCGCCTGGGTCCACGACGTCGACCCCACCCTTCCGGAGTACTGACCGGTGGCGACCGCCAGCAGGGACTTCGGCCTGCCCAGCGAGTTCGCCGACGACGTCCTCGACGTGGTCGACCAGATCCCGCCCGGCAGGGCGATGACGTATGGCGACATCGCCGAGCTGCTCGGGCGTGGCGGAGCCCGCGGCGTGGGCAGCGTGATGGCGAGGTACGGCTCGGACGTCCCGTGGTGGCGGGTGGTTCGCGCCGGAGGCGGCTTCCCGCAGGGCCTCGAGGACGAGGCGCTCGCGCACTACCGGGAGGAGGGCACGCCGCTGGTGGGAGGTCCCCTCGCCGGGCGGCGGGTGGACCTGTCGGCGGCGCGCTGGGCCGGCGGGCCCGGTGTCGGGGCGGGGTGATGGAATCGGCCGCGTGCTGACCCTCCGCCGGGCCCCGGGCCTGACCGTCGCCGCGCCGCCGCTCGACGAGCAGCAGGCGTCGGCCGTGGCGCACCGCGGCCGGGTGCTGAGGGTGCTGGGCGGGCCCGGCACGGGCAAGACCACCACGGCGGTGGAGGTCGTCGTCGGCCGCGTCGCAGCGCGGGAGGCGGAGCCCGACCAGTGCCTGCTGCTGACCTCCTCCAGGCTGGGTGCCGCGTCGCTGCGCGAGCGGGTGACGGCGCGGCTGGCCCGCACCTCGACCGAGCCGCTGGCCCGCACCCACCAGTCCTTCGGCTTCGGGGTCCTGCGCCAGGGCGCTGCCCTGCGCGGTGACCCGGCCCCCCGGCTGCTGAGCGGTCCGGAGCAGGACGTCATCCTGCGCGACCTGCTCGAAGGCCACCGCCGGGGCGACTCCCCTGCGCCGCCCTGGCCGGAGCGCGTGCACGAGGCGCTGACCACGCGCGGCTTCCGGGCCGAGCTCCGGGACCTCCTCATGCGGGCCGTCGAGCACGGCCTCGAGGCCCGCGACCTCGAGGCGCTCGGCCGCTCGCAGGGGCGAGCGGAGTGGGTGGCGGCTGCGCAGGTGCTCGCGGAGTACGACGAGGTCACGGCCCTGTCCGCACCGGGCGCCTACGACCCGGCGTGGATCCTGGGCGCCGCCGCGGACCACCTCGAGGACGATCCCGAGGCGCTCGAGCGGGTGCGTTCCGGGCTGCGGCTGGTCGTGGTCGACGACGCCCAGGAGATGACCGCCGCGGCCGCGCGGCTGCTGAGTGTGGTGGTGGGCCCCGGCATCGACGTCGTGCTCCTCGGCGACCCCGACACCGCGGTGCAGACCTTCCGCGGCGCCGACCCGCGCGACCTCGCCGGCGGCTGGGAGGCGCTCGGCGAGGGGCCCACGGTCGTGCTGCCCAGGGCCTACCGGCTGCCGCGCGCGGTGCACGCCGCGGCCGCGAGGGTGGCCCCCAAGATCGGCGCCCTGGGCGGCGGCCAGCAGCGGGAGTCGCGGCCGGGTCCGGTCGCCGGCCGCGTCGACGTGCACCTCATGCGCGCCGTGACCCAGGAGGCCACGCTGGTGGCGGCCGAGCTGCGCGAGGCCCACCTGCGCGGCGGGATGCCCTGGTCGGACATGGCGGTCGTGGTCCGCGGCCAGGGGCGCACCGCCACGCTGCGGCGGGTGCTGATGGCCGCGGGCGTCCCGGTCGCCGGGTCGGCGACCGACCTGCCGGTGCGCGACGAGGTCGCCGTCCGGCCCCTGCTCGCGCTGTTGCGGGTGGTCCTCGCAGTGGCCCGCGGTGACAGCGAGCTCGTCGACCCCCAGGTGGCCGCCGACACCCTGATGTCACCGATCGGTGGGGCCGACGCGGTCGGCCTGCGGCGGCTGCGCCGCGCCCTGAGGCGCGAGGAGCTGGCCGGCGGGGGCGGCCGCACCAGCGACGAGCTCCTCGCCGAGGCGCTGGTCCACCCGGACCGGCTGGCGACCCTGGGCGGCGAGGCCTTCCCAGCCCGCAGGGTGGCCCGCACCATCGCTGCGGGGGTGGCGGCGGCGCGAGTCCGCGGCGACGGCCCGGGCGCGCGCTGGGAGACCGGTGTCACGGCGGAGTCGGTGCTGTGGGCGATGTGGGCGGCGACGGGGCTGGCCTCGGCGTGGCAGGAGACGGCGCTCTCCGGTGGTCCGGGAGCCCAGCGGGCCGACCGAGACCTCGACGCGGTGGTGGGACTGTTCGACGCCGCGGCGAAGTTCGCGGACCGGCTGCCGCAGGCCGGGCCCGAGGAGTTCCTCACCCACATCCAGAGCCAGGACATCCCCGGCGACACCCTGGTGGCGCGCTCCCCGGTGGGCGAGAGCGTCACCCTGCTGACGCCCCAGGCCGCGGCGGGGCGGCAGTGGAGGTTCGTCGTGGTCGCCGGCGTCCAGGAGGGCGTGTGGCCGGACCTGCGCCTGCGCGGCTCACTGCTCGGCTCCGAGCACCTCGTCGACGTCCTGACCGGGCGCGCAGGATCCTTCCGCGGTGCCCAGGCGGCGGTCCGCTACGACGAGACCCGCCTCTTCCTCGTGGCGCTGACCCGGGCCAGTGAGCGCGTGCTCGTCACCGCCGTGCGCAGCGACGACGAGCAGCCGTCGGTCTACCTCGACATCGTCGACCCGCTGCCGGACGACTCCGACGGCATCCGCGGCTTCACCGAGGTGCGGCGGGCCATGACCCTGCCGTCGCTCGTCGCCCAGCTGCGGCGCGAGGCCGTCGCCGACGACCGCACCACCAGGGCTCAGGCCGTGGAGGCCCTGGCCCTGCTGGCCCGCGAGGGGGTCCCCGGCGCCCATCCGGCGAGCTGGTGGGCCCTGCGGGAGCTCAGTGACGAGCGGCCGCTGAGGGCGGACGGTGAGCCGGTGCGGGTGTCGCCGTCGAAGGTCGAGCAGTTCGGGCAGTGCGGGCTCCGGTGGCTGCTGAGTGCCTGCGGGGGCGACGGTCCCTCCGTCGGCGCCGCCAGCATCGGGACCCTCGTCCACGACATCGCCGCGGAGGTGGGTGACGCCGACGAGGCCACCCTGCGCCACGAGGTCGACGCGCGCTGGGGTCGCCTCGGGATGCCGTCCGGCTGGGTCTCGGACCGCAAGCGCGCCGAGGCGCACTCCATGGTGCGCTGGCTGGCGCGCTACTTCGACCGCGCGGCGCGGGAGGGCTGGGAGCGGATCGGCGCCGAGCTCGCGATGGAGGTGACCCTCGGCCGGGCCGTCGTCAGCGGTCGCGTGGACCGGCTCGAGCGCCTGGCCGACGGCTCGCTGCGCGTCATCGACTACAAGACCGGCTCGGCCAGCAGCAAGCCGCGCGAGGACGACCTGCCCAGCCACCCCCAGCTCGGTGCCTACCAGGTGGCCGTCACCCGGGGGGCGTTCGGCGAGCACGGCAGCAGGTCCGGTGGCGCCGCGCTGCTGCAGATCGGCAAGGCCGCGAAGAAGACCGACATCACCCTGCAGGAGCAGCCGCCGCTCGACACCCACGACGACCCGGGCTGGGCCGAGCGGCTCATCGCCGAGACCGCCGACGGAATGGCCGGGTCGCGGTTCGCCGCCACGGTGGGGTCGTGGTGCGACGTGTGCGCCGTCCGGGCGAGCTGCCCCGCCCAGCCCGAGGGGAAGACGCTGTGACCGTGCCGAGCACCTCCCCGTCGAGCACCCCCTCGTCGAGCGCCACCCCGCCGGCAGCGGGGGCGACGGCGACGCTGTCCTACTCCGCGAACGACATCGCCTCCGCCCTCGGGATGCACCGCCCGACCGACGAGCAGCGCGAGGTCATCGAGGCACCGCTCGCGCCGCTGCTGGTCGTCGCCGGGGCCGGGTCCGGCAAGACCGAGACCATGGCCTCCCGCGTGGTCTGGCTGGTCGCCAACGGCCTGGTCGAGCCCGACCAGGTCCTCGGGCTCACCTTCACCCGCAAGGCGGCCACCGAGCTCGCAGAGCGCATCACCCAGCGGCTGCGACGTCTCCAGCGCGTGGGGCTGTGGACCCCTCGCGACGACGACGGCGACGCCGAGACCCTGGGCGGCACCCCCACCGTCTCCACCTACCACTCGTACGCCGGCCGGCTGGTGCGCGAGCACGCGCTGCGGCTGGGGTACGAGTCCGAGTCCCGGCTGCTGTCCGAGGCCGCGGCCTGGCAGTACGCCGCGGAGGTCGTGCTCGCCTACGACGGGCCGATGGAGGCCGTCACCAAGGCCGAGAGCACCATCACGGCCGCCGTGGTCGACCTCGCCGGGGAGATGGCCGAGCACCTGTTGACCACCGAGGACGTCGGCGAGTACCTCGCCCGCGTCGATGCCGCGCTGGCTGCGCTGCCCAAGGGCGCCAGCCGTGCCCGGGACCTGCCCGCCGAGACTCGCAAGGTGCGCGACGCGCTGCGGGAGCGCGCTGCGGTGCTCCCGATGGTCGAGCGCTACCTGCGGCTCAAGCGCGAGCGCGACGCCATGGACTTCGCGGACCAGATGGCCTTGGCGGCACGGCTCGCGACCCGTTTCGGGGACATCGGGGCGATCGAGCGGCAGCGGTTCCGGGCAGTGTTGCTCGACGAGTTCCAGGACACCTCCGAGGCCCAGCTCGAGCTGCTCCGAGCCCTCTTCGTGGCCGCCGGCGAGCCGGTGCCGGTGACGGCCGTCGGCGACCCGAACCAGTCGATCTACGGCTGGCGGGGCGCGAGCGCGACCACCCTGAGCCGGTTCCCACGGGCCTTCCGGGAGGAGTCCGACGCCCTGCAGCTCCCGCTGTCGACGAGCTGGCGCAACCACCGGGCGATCCTCGAGGTGGCCAACCACGTCGCCGCACCGCTGCGGGAGGGCTCGAGGGTGCCGGTGGCACAGCTGCGGGCCTCGCCGGCTGCCGGGCCGGGCCGGGTCGCGGTCGCCCGCCTGAGCACCGTCGAGGACGAAGCCGCACACGTCGCGGAGTGGATCGGCCGGCGCCGGGCTGCAGGGGCAGAGTCTGCGGCCGTGCTGTGCCGCAAGCGGTCGCAGTTCGCGCCCGTCATCGAGGCGCTCGAGAGCCGCGGCATCCCCTACGAGGTCGTGGGGCTCGGCGGCCTGCTGCTCACGCCGGAGATCGTGGACATCGTGGCCCTGCTCCACGTCGTCCAGGACCCGTCCCGCGGCGACCAGCTCATGCGGCTGCTGACCGGGCCGCTGTGCCGGCTGGGGGCGGCCGACCTCGACGGGCTGATGGCGTGGGCGCGGCACCAGCAGCGGGTGCGGAGCCGGGCCACCGCGCCGGGCACCGAGCCGGGCACCGCGCCGGGCACAGAGCCGGGCACCGAGGCGGGCATCGAGGCGGGCATCGAGGCGGGCATCGAGCACGTGAAGGGCGCCGTGCGCGACCAGGCGCCCGACGCCGTCGACCAGCCGAGCATCATCGAGGCGGTCGACGACCTGCCGGCCGCGGCCTGGCGCAGCCACACGGGGTCCTGGCTCAGCGTGACGGCGATCTCCCGGCTGGAGGGCCTGCGCCAGGTCATCCGCCGGCTCCGCTCGCTGACGGCCCTGCCGCTCGCCGACCTGGTCGGGGAGGCGGAGCGGGCGCTGGGCCTCGACATCGAGGTGCTCGCGCGGCCCGGCTACACCCCAGCCGCGGCCCGGGCCCACCTCGACGCCTTCGCCGACGTCGCCGCGGGGTTCACGGCCAGCGCGGACCGTCCCAGCCTCGCCGGCTTCCTCGGCTGGCTCGAGGCGGCGTTGCGCGAGGAGCGCGGGCTCGACAAGGGCTACATCGAGGCCTCCCCGGATGCCGTGCAGATCCTGACGGTGCACGCCGCCAAGGGACTGGAGTGGGATGCCGTGGCGGTGCCGGGCCTGGTCGAGGGGTCGTTCCCGGCCCTCAACAGCTCCCGGGCCACCCACAACGGCAGCGACTGGGTCGTCGCGGCCCCGAAGGACCGCGGCTGGCTCGGCGGGCTGTCGGGGGTTCCGTTCGACCTGCGCGGCGACCGGGACGGCCTGCCGGTCTGGGAGTGGCGCGGCGCGGCGGACTGGACGGAGATCGAGGGCGCCACCGGGCGTTTCCTGCTGGCGGCGGGTGAGCACGGCGTCGTCGAGGAGCGACGCCTGGCCTATGTCGCGTTCACCCGGGCGCGCGGCGACATGCTCCTCACCGCCCCGGTCTGGGCGGGGCCGGGGACCCCGCGGGTGACCTCGCGGTTCCTGCTGGAGGTGGCCGACACGCCGGGGCTCCCCGTGGAGCGCCACACCTGGGTCGACCTGCCCGACCCGGACGACCCCGCGTCGCTGGCCAACCCCCGCGACGCGCAGGAGCAGTCGGTGCTGTGGCCCCTGGACCGGCGTCGCGCGGACGTGCTGGAGCGCGCCGCCGAGGCGGTTCGCGCCTCGGCTGAGTCGGTGGACGGCCGTGGGCCTGCCCTGCCCGAGTCCCACCAGGCGGCGCTGCCCCTGCCCGGTGACGAGCCGCCCCTGCTGGAGGAGCTCGCCCTGCTGCTGGCGGAGCGGGCCCGCCTGCGGGAGCGACGCGAGGAGGTGGTCGCGGTGCCCCGGCACCTGTCGACCTCAGCGGTCGTGGCGCTCGCCCAGGACCCTGCCGCCTTCGCCTCCGCGCTGCGCCGACCGATGCCCGAGGCGCCTGCCCTCGCGGCCCGCCGGGGCACCGCCTTCCACGCGTGGGTCGAGCAGCACTACGCGCGCGCCGCGTTCGTCGACCTGCTGGAGCTGCCCGGCAGCGCCGACGAGGACCCCGCCGACGACGCCGAGCTGCCCGCGATGAAAGAGCGCTTCCTGGCCAGTGAGTGGGCCTCGCGCACCCCGTCGGAGATCGAGATCGCCGTCGAGACCGTCATCGACGGCATGGCGGTCCGCGGCCGGATCGACGCGGTGTTCCCCAGGGCCGGGGGCGGCTTCACGATCGTCGACTGGAAGACCGGGTCCAAGCCGTCCGGGGAGGTGGCGCGGGCGCGCGCGCTCCAGCTGGCGGCATACCGGCTGGCCTTTGCCCGCCTGCGCGGGCTCGGCGTCGACGACGTCGACGGGGCGTTCTACTACGCCGGGTCGGGGGAGACGGTGTGGCCCGACCTGCCGGACGAGGCGGGCCTGGCGAGGGTGCTCGGCTCGATCCCGGAGTGAGCGTTCAGCGCGGCGGGCTGAAGCCCGGCTCGAACTCCGGGCCCGGGTCGGGGCCCTCCACCGGCTCGGGCTCCTCGAGGAGCGGTCCATCGACGTGCTCGGTGGTGGCTGCCTCGGGCCCGGTGGTGGCATCTCGCGACTCGTCGATGGCGTCGTCCTCCGAGCCCGTGCCCGTCCCCTCGCCCTCGCCGCGCTCGCCGTCGGCCGCCCCCGGGGCGGTCCTGCCGAACATCACCTCGACGTCGTCCTCGTCGTCGTCCGCCTCCAGGCTGGGCGGCACGAGCACGGGGCCCCGCGAGGGGCGCAGGGGGGTCGGGCGCCGGTAGTCGTCCGCCTGGTCGTCGTGGAGGTCGAGCCGCTCGTCGAGCCGCCGCAGGGAGGCGGAGCAGAGGTCGACCCTCCGGTCGTCGTCGTCGCCCACCGCGGCCATCAGGGCTGACAGCTCCTGCATCTCCGACGCCAGCCGGGCCCGCCGCTCGAGGTGCTTGTCGGGCCGCTCCACCCGGGCGTGGGAGTACGCCTCGAGCACGGTCTCCAGCGCCGCGATCGGTGCCTCGGCCACGAGCGCGGCGAAGTCGTCGGCGGGGTCGGCGACCTTGGCGTCCTCCCAGCCGGTCAGCGCCTTGATCCGCCCGGTCGCGGCGTCCTCCTCGTCATCGAAGACGGCCAGCACCTGGTCGCCGGTCAGGTCGCCATGGGTCGGGGTGGGGGCGAACCGCCAGAGCGAGACGTCCTCGAGCAGCCGCTCCCAGCGAGCCAGCAGGGTGGTCGGGACGTGACCGGTCGCAGCGGCCCGGTCCAGCTCCGCCAGTCGCCGGGTGCGGTACTGGTCGGCGTCGTAGGCCGGGAGCCCCGCCTCGTCGAAGAGCTGGAGGTCGGCGTTGTGCAGTGCGGCGATCGTCCGGCCGAGCTCGGCTGCCAGGCCGGGGCCCGGGGGCAGCGAGGCGAAGTCGATGTTCTGGCCGGGGAGGTAGGGGTACACCGCGGCCCGGCCGCCGTCCTTGAGCGCCGCAAAGCCCTTGGGGGTCGGCACCGAGAAGGGCAGCCGGCGTGCGAGCAGCGCGAGCAGGGCGACGGTGACGTCCATCTGCGCGCCGGCGGCCTGCGTTCGTGGCGCACGCACCACCCATCGGCGGTGCTGGGTGTCCTGGACGAACGCGACGTCGAAGAGCTGGCCCGGCTCGCTCGGCACGGCCTCGACACTCGCGGGGTCGAGACCTGGCACGGCAGCGCTGGCCAGTGCGGCGAGGTACAGGGGGCTGCGATCCACGCGCCCACCGTATGCCGAGAAGGCCCCCTAGGGTGGCACCTGTGGGCCGATCCCCGGAACTTCTCGCCAATCTCCCCCTCGCCCGGACCGCGGTCGACCGGGCGGCCGAGCGCCGCGCGGACCCCGACCTCGTCCCGAGGCTGCTCGCCGAGCCGGCGACCCGCGTGCTCGCCGTCCGGGACGGGTCGGCGGAGGTCAGCCTGGACGGCTCCCGCCCCGCCCTGGTGCTGCGTCCGCCGCTGCCCCAGGACAGGCACACGCTCGGGGTGTTCCTCGGGGTCGATGGCGACGGCACGGCATACGTCGCGGTCGACCACCACGCCGCGGACGGCGGCGATGCCGGGGACCTGCGCACCCTGCGCCAGGTGGGGGCCGACCTCGACGACCGCGACGCCGGGCTGCTGACGACCGCCCTGGGGCTGCTGAACTGGCACCGCTCGCACACGCACTGTCCCCGCTGCGGCACGCCGACAGTCCCCGCCCTGGCGGGGTGGCTGCGTCGGTGCCCGGACGACGGGAGCGAGCACTACCCGCGGACGGACCCCGCGGTGATCATGTCGGTGGTCGACGAGCAGGAGCGGATCCTGCTCGCGCGCGGCCCGCAGTGGGGCGCCCGCCGCTACTCGGTGCTGGCGGGGTTCGTCGAGCCGGGTGAGACGCTCGAGGCGGCGGTGGCCCGGGAGGTGTACGAGGAGGTCGGGCTGCGGGTGACCGACGTCAGGTTCCTCGGCGACCAGCCCTGGCCGTTCCCCTCGTCACTGATGCTCGGCTTCACCGCGCGGGCCGTGGGCTCGGAGCTGTCGCTGCAGGAGGACGAGATCGCCGAGGCACGCTGGTTCACCCGCGACCAGCTGCTGCGGGAGGTCGCCCGCGGCGAGTCCGGTGTCTCGCACCGGCTGTCGATCGCGCGGGCGCTCATCGAGCACTGGCTCGGGCAGCCGGTCCCCGAGCGACCCTGAGCGTCCGGGCCCGAGACCAGGCCCGGTAACCGGGCCGCAGCCCGGGCCGCAGCCGGGCCGCTGACGGGACCTGGACCAGGCCCCGTCAGGCGAGGCGCTTCTTGACCTCGTTGATGGAGGGGTTCGTGGCGGCCGAGCCGTCCGGGAAGAGCAGGGTCGGGACGGTCTGGTTCCCGCCGTTGACCTTCATGACGAACTCCGCGCTCGGCGGGTGCTCCTCGATGTTGACTTCGGTGTAGTTGATGCCCTCGCGGCCCATCTGCGCCTTCAGCCGGGTGCAGTAGCCACACCACGACGTCGTGAACATGGTGACGGTGCCGGACACGGGTGCCTCGATGGTCATGCGACAACTTTCGTTGAGGGGTCAACTGTCGTTCTCGACAACGCGAGAACCCACCCAGACCTTCCCATGCCGACTGTGACCTGCCCGACGACGGCCCGTCCGCTGCTCCCGCGCGAGGCAGGCTCCGCGACGCCCCTGCCCCGGGGTCAGGGGCGTCTGACAAGATCGCGACGATGTCCACGCACGCCCCCGGCCAGCCCCCGTCCCTGTCTGCCGACGAGGTCCTCGCAGCGCTCGACCCCGAGCAGCGCGAGGTGGCGGCGAGCCCGCTCGGCCCCATGTGCGTGCTCGCGGGCGCGGGCACCGGCAAGACCCGTGCCATCACCCACCGCATCGCCTACGGCGTCCACGCGGGCGCCTACCAGCCGCAGCGGGTCCTCGCCGTGACCTTCACCGCCCGGGCCGCGGGCGAGATGCGCACCCGGCTGCGCGACCTCGGGGTGGCCGGCGTCCAGGCCCGCACCTTCCACGCCGCTGCCCTCCGCCAGCTGCACTACTTCTGGCCGCAGGCCGTCGGTGGGGCCGCGCCCGAGGTGATGAGCCACAAGGCGCCCGCGGTGGCCCAGGCGGCCGCCTCCCTCCGCCTGCAGTTCGACCGCACCGGCATCCGCGACCTCGCCGCAGAGGTGGAGTGGGCGAAGGTCAACATGCTCACCCCGGAGACGTATGCCGCGGCGGTCACCGCCGCGCGCCGGGAGCCCCCGGGCATCGACGCCACCGGCATGGCGCGGCTGCTCGAGGTCTACGAGCAGGTCAAGACAGACCGTGGCGTCATCGACTTCGAGGACGTCCTGCTCGTCACCGTGGGGATCCTCACCGAGCGTGACGACATCGCCCGCACCGTCCGCCAGCAGTACCGCCACTTCGTCGTCGACGAGTACCAGGACGTCAACACGCTGCAGCAGCGGTTGCTCGACCTCTGGGTCGGCGAGCGAGACGACGTCTGCGTCGTCGGCGACCCGGCGCAGACCATCTACTCCTTCACCGGCGCCAGCCCGCGGCACCTGCTCGGCTTCACCACCCGCTACCCGCGGTCCCGGGTGGTGCGCCTGGTCCGCAACTACCGGTCCACCCCGCAGATCGTGTCCCTGGCCAACCTCGTGGTCCGTGGGCCGAGTGGGCAGGCCCGCAGCCACAGCGTTCAGCTCGAGGCACAGGGGGCGCCCGGCCCGGAGCCGGTGCTCGCTGCCCACCCCGACGACCCGGCGGAGGCCGCAGCCATCGCGGCCGAGATCGCCGAGCGCGTCTCGAAGGGCGCCTCGCCCGCCGACATGGCGATCCTCTTCCGCACGAACGGCCAGTCGGAGGCCTTCGAGTCGGCGCTCGCCGAGCGCGACATCCCGTACCTCGTGCGCGGCGGCGAGCGGTTCTTCGCCCGCAAGGAGGTCCGCGACGCCGTCCTGCTCATGCGCGGCGGGGCCCGCTCCGACGACGCCAGCAAGCCCCTTCCCGACCTGGTCCGCGACATCCTGCTCGGCGCGGGCTGGACTCGCGAGTCGCCCTCGAGCGGTGGTGCGGCACGGGAGCGCTGGGAGTCCCTGGCGGCGCTGGCGGCGCTCTCCGACGACCTCGTCGCGACCTCGCCCGAGGCGCGGCTGCCGCAGTTCGTCCGAGAGCTCGACGAGCGAGCCGCCGCCCAGCACGCCCCGACCGTGCAGGGCGTCACCCTGGCGTCGCTGCACGCCGCCAAGGGCCTGGAGTGGGACACCGTCTTCCTCGCGGGGTGCTCGGACGGCTTCCTGCCCATCGCCATGGCCGACACCGCCGAGGCCATCGAGGAGGAGCGGCGCCTGATGTACGTCGGCATGACCCGCGCCCGCCGGGAGCTGCGGCTGTCCTGGTCGGGTGCCCGGACCGCCGGCGCCCGCGCGAGCCGCCGGCCGTCGCGCTTCCTCGACGGCACCTCGAGCATCCTGGGGGAGGGTGCCCGCGCCCCCCGCCCGGGGAAGGGCGGCGGCAGGGGCAGCCGCACGAGGGGCGGGCTGAAGCCGTCGACGCCGGCCCGGTGCCGCGCCTGCGGTGCCGACCTCGCGACGGCCGCACAGCGCAAGACCGGTCGGTGCGACGAGTGCCCGCCGACCTACGACGAGGCCACCTTCGAGCGACTGCGCGAGTGGCGCCTGGCCACCGCACGGGCCGGCAGCGTCCCGGCCTACGTCGTCTTCACCGACGCCACACTGACCGCGATCGCCGAGCGGGAGCCGGCCGACGAGGCCGGGCTGGCACAGATCTCCGGTGTCGGCGCTCGCAAGCTCGGGCTCTACGGGCCGCAGGTCCTGGCCGTCCTGCGTGGCGAGCCGGTCGAGGACGTTCTCGAAACCGCCTCTGCTGCAAGCGAATCCGAGTCCTGATCACGGCGTTCGAAAAAAGTTTGCGGCAAATCCAATAAATACGTTGCTGCCCGTCTCAGCGAGGGCGTAACCTTTCCGAACGTCAAACCCAACGGCATCGGCTGCCAGTTCGGGACCCGCGAGAAACACGAAGGAGGGTTGGCCCTGATGGAGAGCATCACCATGACGAACGCGACGCAGATCACCCGCGTCCTCCACGCGTGCCCGCAGGCCAACGCCATTCGCCTCGCGGTGACCCGTGGCTGGATCCAGGGGACCACTGTGTCCGGGTTCGTCGCAGATGCCCGTGGTGACGTGGCCGTCCAGGCCGCCCCGGCGTACCTCGTCGGCGGTTTCCGCGCCCGCACCCCCAAGACCATGGATGTCGTGTACCTCCGTACCGGAGAGCCACCTGTCTAGGCGCAAGCCCAGCAGGTCTCTCACAGGCCGCGGAACCCGACATCCGGGATCCGCGGCCTTTCTGTTTCCCCAGACAGGTGTCCCCGCCCAGGGGTCGTCCTCCGGCCGCACCAGCACCGAAGGCGCCAGCACAGATGAATCAGCAGGACAGCACCGATCAGTACAGGTCGAGGGCCCCTCACCGGTGGCGCGAAGACCAGACCAGTAACCGAAGAGCCGTCAACACCCAGGCGGAGACGACAAGGGGAGGTGACACCCGATGCAGTTGAGCGCACTCCACGACCTGAACGAGCAGGCCGCCGTGGCCGGCGCCGGCATCCCGTGTCGAGAGAACGACGCCGAGCTGTGGTTCGCAGAGAGCCCGGCCGACGTCGAGTTCGCCAAGGCACTGTGCGGGACCTGCCCGGCCCGCACCGCCTGCCTGGCAGGTGCGGTCGACCGCGCCGAGCCGTGGGGCGTGTGGGGCGGTGAGCTCTTCATCCAGGGAGTCATCGTCGCCCGCAAGCGCCCCCGTGGCCGCCCGCGCAAGAACCCCGTGGCCGCCTAGTGACCGCCGCCACCACCCACACGCCGGCGCTGCCGGCGGGGCCGGCTCTGACAGCCGACCCCGCCGGACCCGCCGTCCGCAGACCCGACTTCAGCTTCGTCCTCATCAGGAGATTCGCCATGTTCCAGGCCTTGTACGCCGACCTCGCCCGCGCTCATCGAGCGCGCCGCCAGCGGGAGTTCCAGCGTCAGCTGGAGGCCCGCGCGCAGCAGGAGCTGCTGCGCCAGCTGCCTCGCATGCTGGCGCGGTGAACCCGCACAGTGAGCCCACCGGACCCGCCGGCCCGGTGGGCTCACTGCTGCCCGGGGTGCCTCGCCCTAGGGTGGCGGCCATGTCCCGCGACGCCGTGATCACCGCACTCTGCGCCCCGAGCCTTGCCGCCGTCGTCGACCTCGTGCTGTGGGTGGAGCCGGGGGAGGACGGGCAGTCCGTCGCGCACGCAGCCAACCACCTCGGACGGGTCCGGCTGCACCCGGGCGGGCGGCACGAGCTCCTCGACGGTACCGACCCGATCGCGAGCGAGGACCCGATGGCGTTCCTGCCCTACGAGCGCGAGCTGGCCGGCGAGGGCCCGCGGGTCTCCACCGACAACGCCTACCCGTATGCCGCGGAGCGCGTGCTCTCGTTCTTCTCCGACGCCGACCGGAGCCCCGACGTCGCGGTCGTGCACACCCCGCGCCACTTCTTCCCGGACGAGGGCGGCCACCGGGGCGAGCACGGGTCCCTCGACGTCATCCAGTCCCGGGCGCCCCTGGTGCTCTCCGGCGCCGGTGTGCGGCGGCGCGGTGCCGTCCACGAGCACGCCCGGCTCGTCGACGTGGGGCCGACCTTGGCACACCTCGCCGGCGTCCCCTCCGCGGACCTCGTGGACGGGGCAGGCGACGCGCTCGACGGGCGGGTGCTCACGGCATACCTCGACGACGTGCCCGACGGTCAGCAACGTCGGGTGGTGGGCATCCTCTGGGACGGCGCCCACTGCAGCGACCTGCTCCACCTCGCCGAGGCCGGAGAACTGCCCGGCGTGGCCCGGCTCATCGAGCGCGGGGTGGCCCTGCGCGGTGGCGCGGTGGCGCAGTTCCCGAGCGTGACCCTGACGAACCACACCTCGATCCTCACGGGCGTCGGCCCGGGCCGGCACGGCGTGCTCGGCAACGTCTACTTCGACCGGGCCACCGGGGAGCGCGTGGTGCCCAACGACGAGACGACCTGGCACCGCAGCGCCGAGTGGCTCCACGGGCACGCCCGCACCGTCTTCGAGATGGTGAACGACCATGTGGCGCCGCGCCAGACCCCCCGCACCGCGAGCGTGGACGAGGCGATCGACCGGGGCGCCGACTACGCGACGATGCAGCTCATCCGGGCCAGCGGCAACAGCCGCGGCGCCGGCGGGCTCGGCGACCAGCTCCCTGACCCGCACTCCTCGCCGTTCATCGGAGACCCGGCCCACCTGGAGGACGGCTACTTCCGCTGGGGCGTGCAGGTCGACGACCTCGGCCTGCAGCAGATGCTCCAGCTCTGGGCCGACCCGGCCGGCGCGCCGGTGCTGACGTGGTGGGCCAACGTCGTCACCGACGCGGGCCACCACGGCGGCGGCCCGCGCTCGGCCATGGCCCGGGACGCGCTGCGGCAGGCGGACCGGCGGTTGGTGGCGTTCCTCGACCACCTCGACGCGCTGGGGGTCGCTGACGAGGTGACCTTCCTGCTCACCGCCGACCACGGGTTCGAGGGCGCCGACGAGAGCGTCACCGGCTCGTGGCGGCCGGCGCTGGACGCGCTCGGGATCGCGTACCGGGACGAGGGGCCGGGGCTCATCTACCTGCTGTGAGGCGGCGCCGGCCTCCGCCCGGGTGACTACCCTGAGGGGCATGGCCTCCCCGATCCCGCAGATCCGCATCGCCCAGGACGAGACCGCCGACCGGGTGCTGAGCGAGGACCCGTTCGCCCTGCTCGTCGGGATGCTGCTGGACCAGCAGTACCCGATGGAGCACGCCTTCCGCGGCCCGGCGAAGGTGCTCGAGCGGTTCGGCACCCTCGACCCCGAGCGCATTGCGTCGGCGGAGCCCGAGGCCTTCGCCGACCTGTGCGCCATGCCTCCCGCGGTGCACCGCTACGGGCGGTCGATGGCGGGCCGGATCCAGGCGCTCGCAGCGGTCGTGCGCGACGAGTACCACGGGCGCGCCGAGACCATCTGGACCGAGGCCGCCGACGGCGCCGACCTGCTCACCCGGCTCAGGGCGCTGCCCGGGTTCGGGGACCAGAAGGCGCGGATCTTCGCGGCCCTGGTCGGCAAGCAGCTCGGAGTGCGCCCCGCCGGCTGGCAGGAGGCCATCGGGCCGTACGCCGAGGACGGTTCGTACCGGTCGGTGGCCGACGTGGTGGACGAGGCCTCGCTGCAGAAGGTGCGGGAGTTCAAGCAGGCGGCGAAGGCGTCCGCGAAGGCGGCCCGGGCGGCGAAGGGCTGAGTCGTGGTGGGGACGTCAGCGGGAGGGGGCTCGGCGGGCGACGGCGCTGCGGCCGGGGGCTCGGCGGGCGAGAGCGCGGCGGGCGGGGCTGGCGCCGCGGCGATGACCTGCGCGACCTGCGGTGCCCGGCCCGACGATGCCGCGGTGGCCCGGCTCACCTGGGCGCGCGGGGTCGAGAACGGCCGTGAGGTCTGGACCTGCGAGTCGTGCAGCCGCCGGCACCTGCGCAGCATCGAGGGCAAGCTCGACTCCAGCTGGTGGTGACCCCGTGGAGGAGGGGTCAGGAGCCGACCCCGTCCGGCGAGCCCGTCATCAGTCGACGGTGGGCGGCAGGTGCCGCAGCCGCATGCCCGGCATGTGCTCGATGATGACCCCGCGGGCGGGAATGGTGCCGCCGAGCTGGCACAGCACCCCGATGCCGCCGAGCCACACGCGGTGGATCAGCAGGTAGTCCGGGGGGAGGTTGAGCTTCATGCCGACGAGGAACTCGGGCTGGCGCACGTCGTTGAGGTGCTGCGCCGCGCCGCGCAGCCACGCCCGCGTGAAGCTGAACTCCTCGTGGCGCATCGGTTCGATGAGCGGGCTGAGGTACTCCAGCACGGCGTGCGGGTCCACCTGCATCGACGGCTTGATGAAGCCCTCGCGTCGCAGGCCGTCGACGAGCGTCAGGGCGTCGCCGTCGAGGGCGTCGGAGATGAGCTCGCCCATGGCCGACGGGAGGCCGCCGGGGAGCCGGTTGACGGCCCCGAAGTCGATGACCCCGAGCCGGCCGTCGGGCGTGAGCCGGAAGTTGCCCGGGTGCGGGTCGGCGTGCAGCAGGCCCGCCCGGCCGGGGCCGACGAGGAGGAACTCGAGGTAGAGCCGGGAGGCCTCGTTGCGCTGCTCGGGGGTCCCGCTGGCCACGATGGTCGACAGCGGCAGGCCGTCGAGCCACTCGGAGACGATGACGTGCTCGCTGTTGACGAGCACGTCGGGCACGACGAAGTGCGGGTCGTCGCGGAAGACCTTGGCGAAGCGGCTCTGGTTGGCGGCCTCGAGGTTGTAGTCGAGCTCCTCCGACATCCGCGACTTGAGCTCGTCCGTGATGGGCTTGATGTCGATCCCGGGGATCCACCCGCCGGCCACCCGGGCCACCCGAGCCAGCTGGTTGAGGTCGCTGAGCAGGGCCTGGGCGGCGCCGGGGTACTGGATCTTCACGGCGACCGGCCGCCCGTCGCGCCACACTGCCCGGTGGACCTGGCCGATGGAGGCGGCTGCCGCGGGGACGTCGTCGAACGACTGGAACTTGGCCGTCCGCCAGCGCGGGCCGAGCTCCTCGGCCAGCACCCGGTGCACGGTCTCGGCCGGGAGCGGGGGCGCGGCCTCCTGCAGCTTGGTCAGGGTGGCGCGGTAGGGGCCGGCGAGCTCCTCGGGCATCGCTGCCTCCATGACGGAGAGCGCCTGCCCGAACTTCATCGCACCGCCCTTGAGCTCGCCGAGCACCTTGAACAGCTGCTCCGCGGTGCGGGCCTGGAGCTCGGCGGCCACCGCCTCCGCAGGCTTGCCGCCGACCCGCTTGCCGAGGCCGACGGCCTGGCGCCCCGCGAAGCCCAGCGGCAAGCTGGCCAGCCGGGCTGTCCGGCTGACCGCTCGGCGAGGCAGGTCGCTCACCCGGCCATTGTTGCCTGAGCGTGCCCCCCGGGCGCGGCAGGCCCCCCGGCCGTGTCGCCGCGCGGCGCCGCGGCGAGGTGACCGGCCGGCCCTGCAGCGGTGGGGCCCCCGCCGCACGAGCACGCCGGGTGGGCCAGCCACCGGCGCTCCGCGACGTGCGGGCGCGCCAGCGAGACCTCCACCGAGATCCCGGGTGGGGTGGGTTGGCCGTCGAGGGCGGCGAGGGCCACCATGGCCGCCAGCCCGGCTGCTGCCAGGACGAGCGAGGTCTCGCCGGTGGCGTCGGGAGGAGCCCCGATGCCGGCCGGCGCGAGCTGCGACAGAACGGCCGGCCAGGCGGGGTCGAGGTCGGCGCGGGTGAGGTCGAGGCACCGCAGGCAGGGCCCGGACCCGGGTCGCACCAGGGGCCCGACCTCGGCGCTGGTGCCGTGCAGCACCAGGGGCAGGTGCGGCGTGGCGTCCCGCATCCACGGCGCCGCCCGGGCGGGGTCGAGGGCGCCGGTGCCCGCGAGCACCACGAGGTCCGGCGGTGGGCTGGGACGGGCGTCCGCGGCATACCTGCCCGCGTGCACCCGGCCCACTCCCGCCTGGCGGAGTGCCTGCACCAGCGCCGACGGCAGGGTGCCGCCGCCGTCGACGAGCACACCGCGGCGGCCGCGGCCGGCGAGCAGGGCGTAGCCGTCGTCGTCGCTGCGGTAGGCACAGGCCAGCGCGTCGGCGTCCGGGCCGAGCGAGGTGCGCAGCGGCCCGGGGAGGCCGGCCAGGTCGAGGCGGTGCGCGGGAGACTCGACGGTGAGGCGGTGCTCGCGGAGGGTGGCCAGCAGCGCGGCGACGCGCTCGCCCGGGATGCCGCGGTCCGCCGCCCAGGCCGTCACCCCGGGCTCGTCGAGTGTGCCGTCGAGGCGCTCGAGCAGCTCGACCTCGCCGTCGCAGAGCCCTTCGAGGACCACCCCGAGCGAGGGGTCGACGCCCAGCTGCACCCGGCCGTCGCCACGGCGCAGGGGCCGGAACTGCTGCTTCAGGCGGGGCCGCGAGCCCATGGACGGCCTCCTGTGCTCGGGTCGGGCGGTCGGCTGCCCAATCTGGCACACCGCCCCCGCCGGGCGGTCGCGCCATCCACAGGCCCGCGGGACAGCACGAGGGGCGGGACCCGGCCGGTGCCGGTGTCCCGCCCCTCGCGGCGACTGCTGGAGGCCGCCTGCGTCAGGCCTTGCCGAGGATGCGGTTGAGGTTGGTGCCGCAGACGGGGCACACGCCCTTGGCCATGCGACGGCCGTTGGTCTCGACGACCTTGCCCTCGGCCTCGCGCTTCTCCTTGCACTTCACGCAGTAGAACTCGCCCTTGTAGGTCTCGTCAGCCATCGCTTCATGTCTCCTTGTCGATACCACCGCACGGTTGCGGTGTTGGACTTCGCTCACCCTAGACCCTTCTGAGCACAAAAACGTGCAGGGGGGCGTGTCGTCCGTGCTCAGCGACAGGCCCCTATCCTGCGCCCATGGACGCTGCGAACTGGTGGTCAGAGCCCTACGAGGACCTGCGCGTGGAGGCCCGCGAGGCCGCCGGCCGGCGCATCGCGGTGGTGACCTTCGACCTGCCCGGGCGGCGCAACTCGATGAGCGCGGCGATGACCGCGTCCTGGGTGCGGGTCATGGCGAGCCTGCGCAGCGACGCCGACCTCGCAGCCGTCGTCGTCACCGGGGCCCCTCCGGCGTTCAACGCGGGAGGCGACCTGTCCTGGATCGTCTCCGAGCCGGACGCCCAGGTGGTGGACCTGCGCGAGCGGATGCTGACCTTCTACCGCTCGTGGCTGTCCATCAAGGACCTCGAGGTGCCCACCATCGCCGCCATCAACGGCCACGCGATCGGGGCGGGCTTCGCGCTCGCCCTCGCCTGCGACATCCGGTATGCCGCCGCTGACGCCCGGATGGGCGTGCCCTTCACGTCCCTGGGGCTGCACCCCGGGATGGCCACGACCTGGTCGCTGCCCGACGTCGGGGGCCCCGCGGTCGCCCGTGACCTGCTGCTGACCGGGCGCATCGTCACCGGTCAGGAGGCCGTCGCGCTCGGCCTGGTCTCGCTGGCGAGCCCGGCGGAGGAGGTGCTCGGACACGCCCTCGAGGCCGCCGAGCGGGTCGCGGCCGCCGCTCCCATCGCGACGCGGCTGACCCTCCAGGCGGTCCGCGACGGCGGGCACGCGAGCTACGAGCGGGCGCTGGAGTGGGAGGCGCTCGCCCAGGCGGTGACCCTGGCCAGCGAGGACCTCCACGAGGGCATCGCGGCCGCGTCGGAGAGGCGCCGGCCGACGTTCCACGGCCGCTGAGGCCCGACACCCGACGAAGCCGCGGTCCCGGATGGAGGCGTGCCGGCCCGGTTGTGCCTTATGTTCGGGGTGTGAGGAGCCCCGAGGTCGAGGTGCGTCGCAGCCGCCGGCGCCGGCGCACCGTCAGCGCCTACCGCGAGGGCGGCCGCACCATCGTCCTCATCCCGGCGCGCTTCAGCCGGGCCGAGGAGCAGCAGTGGGTCACCACCATGCTCGACCGGCTCGCGGCCGGCGACCGGCGCCGCTCGCCGAGTGACGACGAGCTGGCCGCCCGCGCCGAGGAGCTCTCCCGTCGCTACCTCGGCGGCCTGGCCAAGCCCACGAGCATCCGCTGGGTCTCGAACCAGCAGGCGCGCTGGGGCTCCTGCACTCCCGCCGACGGCAGCATCCGCATCTCCACCCGGGTGCGGGGGATGCCGGGCTACGTCCTCGACTACGTCGTCCTGCACGAGCTGGCGCACCTGCTGGTGCCCGGCCACGGCAAGGACTTCTGGTCCCTCGTCGACGGGTACGCCCGCACCGAGCGTGCCCGGGGCTACCTGGAGGGCGTCTCGGCGACCGCCGGGTTGGCCGCGGTCGACGACGAGGAGGACCCCGAGCCGGGCCAGGCCGCGCTGGACGTCAGGCCGTCGGACGAGCAGGACGCCGGCTCAGCCGAGTAGCCGGCGGGCCGCCTCGGCGAGCGGCAGGATCTCGTGGCGGCTGGCCTCCGGCAGGTCGTCGACCGGCCACCAGCGCACGTCGAGCGACTCCGCACTCACCGCGTAGCCCACGTCGTCCGGCGCCACACCGGCATACCGCAGGTCGAGGTGCTCCCGGCACCGCCCGAAGCCGGACGCGAGCAGCGCGTGGCGGTCGAGGTGGGCGAGCACGGGCGCGAGCGCGAGGGCCGGGATGCCGGACTCCTCGCGGGCCTCCCGGGTCGCCGCCGCGAGCACGCTGGGGTCACCCGGCTCGACGTGCCCGCCGAACTGCAGCCAGAGGCCGGCCTTGGCGTGCAGGGTCAGCAGCACCTTGTCGAGGCTGGGGTTGAGCACGAGGGCGCTCGCGGTGAGGTGGGCCGACGGGCCCTGCTTCCACAGCGCCCCCTCGTGGGCGTCGAGGTGCCGCAGGAACGCGCTGCGCAGCGACTCCTGCGCCGCGCTCGGGGCATCCCACGTGGTCAGCACCGCGCGGGCGTCCGCACGGAGGGCGAGGTATGCCGTGGGCACGCGCGCGCCCGCGGACGTCACCGCCCGGCCTCGTTGCCGCCGCCCTCGCGCAGGATCTGGTCGAGCGCGGCGTCGACGTCGTCGCTGCCGGGCCTGCCGGCGCGCTCGACGTAGCCGAGCGGGTCGTCGAGGTCGGCCGCGGTGGGCGCGACGTCCGGGTGGCCCCAGGCGGCGTCGCGGCCAGCAGCGCCGTGCCTCGCCTCCAGCGCCGCCCAGAGGTTGGCGGCGTCGCGCAGCCGTCGCGGTCGCAGCTCGAGCCCCACGAGCCCGGCGAACGCCTTCTCCGCGGGGCCGCCGGTGGCGCGGCGGCGGCGCACGGCCTCACCGAGGGCAGCCGTCTGCGGCAGGTGGTCGCGGGTGGCGCGCTCGGTGACGACGTCGACCCAGCCCTCGACCAGCGCGAGGTAGGTCTCGAGGCGGGCGAGGGCCGCCTTCTGCGCGGGGCTCGGGTCCGGCCTGAAGAGCTGGTCCTGCAGGGAGGCCTGCAGGGCCTCGGCGTCGGTGGGGTCGACCTGCTGCAGGGCCTGCTCGATGCGCTCGGTGTCGATGGTGATGTCTCGCGCGTAGTCGCGCACGGCCGCGAGCAGCTGCGGACCCAGCCAGGGGACGTCCGCGAACAGCCGCACCCGGGCCGCCTCGCGCACCGCGAGGTACAGGCGGACCTGCTCGAGGTCGACCCCCAGGCCCTCGGCGAACGCCTCGACGTTGGCGGGCAGCAGGGCGACCGCCTGGTCGCCGACGAGGGGGAGTCCGATCTCGGTGCCGCTCACGGTCTCCCCGGCGAGGGCGCCGACGGCCTGACCGACCTGCAGCCCGAACATCGAGCCGCTCATCCGGGCCAGCATCGGCTCCATCTGGCCGAGCAGCGCCTTGGGGTCCATGCCCGGGGGAAGCATCCCTTCGGGCAGGGCGCCCTCGCCCAGCTGCTCGAGCTGGGTCCGCATGGCGGTGCTGATGGCGCGGCCGACGCCCTCGGCGACCGGCTCGACGAGGCTGCGCCAGGTCGGCATCGTGGCCTCGACCCACTCGGCGCGGCTCCACGCGTGGGTGCTGATGCCGGGGGCCTCGAAGCCGGTGACCTGGTCGAGCCACAGCCCGGCGACCTTGGCGGCCTGGTCGACCTGCGCGGCCTGGGCGGGAGAGACGCTGCGGTCGCCGGCCGCGGACACCGCCTTGCGGGCCGTGTCGGTGGCGAGGGCCGTGTTGAACGGCTCGTCGGCGGGCCCGGAGAACATCGCCTGGACCTGGGCGGTCATCATCTGGAGCATCGCCGGGTCGATCTTGTCCAGGCCCATGCCCTGGAGCATCTTCGCGGTCTCGGGGTCGATGCCCTGGCCACCCGTGAGGCGCGAGAGCATCGCCTCGACCTCGGGGGGCAGCCCGGAGCTGTCCTGGGGCTCGTCCGGGTCGGGGTGCTCGGGCGGGGTGGGGTGGTCAGGCACGACGGCTCCTCTGGCGTGCTGCGAGGATGGTTCTCCCCAAGACAACCATGAGGAGGCCTGCGTGAGTTCCCCCCGGGGTGCCGTTCGCTCCCGGCGTAGCGCCATCACCGTCGCGGTGGTCGGCGCCGCCGGGCCGGCCGGCCGTGCCATCCTGCGCGAGCTCGTCGGGGCGGCTGCTCGCGGCTCCTCAGGAGCTCCCGGAGGTGCTCGCATCGGCGAGGTCGTGGCCGTGGACGTCGAGCCGGCCGAGGTGGGCGGGACGCACTGGCGCCAGGCCGACCCCGGGGACCCGGCCCTGGCCGCGGCCCTCCGCGGGGTCGACACGGCCGTCTACGTCGCGACCCAGACCGACCTGGCCCAGGAGATCGCCGAGGGCCGCCGGCCCCGGCGGGAGCGCAGCCTGCGCCGGGCGCAGACGGTCATCACCGCCTCGGCGGCAGCCGGGGTGCGCCACCTCGTCGTGGTGACCAGCGCGCAGGTGTTCGGCGCGCACCCGGACAACCCGGTGCCCCTCGCGGACGACGCGCCGCTGCGGGCCGCCGCGGACGGCGGCATGGTCGGCGACCTGATGGACGTCGAGCAGCTCGTGGCGGTGGCGCGCGAGGTGCACCCCGGGCTGCAGACCACCGTCGTGCGGCCGGCCGCCCTCGTCGGCGACGGCGTCGACACCGTCATCACGCGCCACTTCGAGGCGCCGCGGCTGCTGACCGTCCGCGGCGCCTCGCCGGCGTGGCAGTTCTGCCACGTCGACGACCTCGGCTCCGCGGTCGCGGTCGTCGCGGCCCACGCGCTCGGGCCGGAGGTCACCGTCGGCAGCGAGGGCCACCTGACCGAGGCGGACGTCGAGCGGCTCACCGGTATGCGCCGCGTCGAGGTGAGCCTTGCGGTGGCCCAGGGAACTGCGGACCGCCTCCACCGCGTTGGTGTGCTGCCGACTCCTTCCAGCGACCTGCTCTTCGTCGTCCACCCCTGGGCGGTCTCCTCCGGTGCCCTGCGCGCCAGCGGGTGGGAGCCGGCATACGACAATGAAACGTGCCTCGGGGTCCTGCTGGAGGACATCCGGGGCTCCCACGCGGTGGCCGCCCGGCGGCTCGACCGCAAGGACGCGGCGCTGGGGGCCGCCAGTGCGGCGGTCGCCATGGTCGGCACCGCCGCGATCATGCGACGGCGACGTCGCAGAGGAGGTTGAGCGTGACCAGCGTGAGCAGCAGTGCCGAGATCGTGCTGTGCGAGGTGCGCGAGGACGCACTGTCCGTCGACGAGGTCCTGGCCTCTGTCCGCCACCCGGAGTGCGGCGGCATCGCGCTGTTCATCGGCGTGGTCCGCGACCACGACCACGGCGAGCAGGTCGACGCGCTCGACTACTCCGCCCACCCGACCGCCGCCGACACGCTGCGCCGGGTGTGCGAGGAGGTCCTGGCCCGGCACGGCGCCCTCCGCCTCGCCGCGGTGCACCGCACGGGTCACCTCGAGATCGGCGACACGGCCGTCGTGGTCGCGGTCGCGGCCCCGCACCGCGGCGAGGCGTTCGACGCCTGCCGTGACCTCATCGACAGCCTCAAGTCGACCGTGCCGATCTGGAAGCACCAGCGGTTCGCCGACGGGTCCGACGAGTGGGTCGGGCTCCCGTGAGGCGGCGCACGCGCGGCCACCGGTCCCCCGAGGCCCTCGGCGCCCACCCGGACCCGTACCAGCTGTCACGCCGGGCCACCGTCACCCTCGCCGGGTTCTTCCTCGCCATCGCGGCGGCGGCGGTGCTGTCGATGGTGAGCCTGCCGTACGTCGTGCGGCAGCCCGGGCCCATCGTCGACACCCTCGGTGACATCGGGGGGACGAAGCTCATCACCGTCAAGGGCGCCCAGACCTACGAGACGTCCGGCTCGCTCGACTTCACGACCATCCGCGACCTCGGTGGCCCGGGCGACAGCGTGAACGTCTGGGAGCTGCTCTGGGGCGCGGTCGACCCGGACACCGAGGTGTTCCACGAGGAGGAGGTCTACCCGCCCGGCCTGACCAGCAAGCAGGTCGAGGAGGAAGGGGCCGCGCAGATGATCGACTCCCAGCAGGAGGCGATCGCCGCGGCACTGAAGGCCCTCGGGAAACCGGTGAAGGAGCGGGTGACCATCGCCTCGGTCGCCGAGGACGCCCCGTCGGCGGCAGTGCTCGAGAAGGGCGACGAGATCGTGGGCGTCGACGGCACGGCGATCGCGGGGGCCGACGAGCTCCGGGCCGCCATCCAGAAGCACCGACCCGGCGACCCGGTGGCGCTCGAGCTGCGCCGTGACGGCAAGACCGTCGAGGTGAGCGCCAAGACCCGCGACTCCGACGGCAAGGCGACCGTCGGGGTCTTCCTCGGCCGCGAGTTCGACTTCCCGTTCTCGGTGCAGGTCGAGGCGGGGCACGTCGGCGGTCCCTCCGCCGGGATGATGTTCGCCCTCGGGATCTACGACACGCTCACCCCCGGCGCGATGACCGGCGGCCAGGAGATCGCCGGCACGGGCACGATCACCGCTGACGGCGAGGTGGGACCCATCGGGGGCATCCGGCAGAAGGTCGCCGGCGCCCGCGATGGTGGCGCCGACTGGTTCCTCGCCCCAGCCCCCAACTGCGAGGACCTCGCCGGCCACGTCCCCGACGGGCTCCGGGTCGTGCGGGTCTCGACGTTCGACGAGGCCCGTGAGGCGGTCCAGGCCATCGCCGCGAAGAAGGCGGACGACCTGCCCACCTGCTCGACCTGACCTGCCGGGGTGCCGCGAGCGCGGCTCAGTCCTGCAGCGTTGCCCTGAGGGCGTGCACGAGGCCCGGTGCGAGGTCCTCGCCCAGCGCCACCTGGTCGTCGCTGTCGTGGGCCCGCTGCCGCAGCAGGCAGCGGCTCTGGCCGTTGCGCAGCACCGCCACCAGCAGCCTGACGTCGCGGCGGTCCGGGTGGGCGGCCAGGGTGTCGACGGCCTCGGTGGAGCTGCTCGGCAGGTCGCGCTCGGCCTCCGGCGGCACCACGATGCGCTCCACGGCCAGCGCCACCCCGGCGACGGAGTCTGGCCAGGCGAGGGTGCCGAGGAGGGACTCCAGCGACGAGGTCGGCGGGAGCCCCTCCTGCTCGATCGCCGAGAGGGCGCCCTCGGCGAGGTCCGAGCCGCTCAGCCCGGCCCTGAGGTGCGGCTCGCGCTCCAGCAGGTCGGCCGTGGGCACCAGGGCGAAGAGGCGTGGGTTCTGGTCCCAGCCGGCGGCGGCGACGTGCTTCTCGGTGTCGAGGGCGGCGATGGTCAGCGGGTCGGCGACGGGCTGCGGCTGGGAGGTCACGTGCCCATCGTGCCCCATGCCGGCCGGCATACGGGGGCTCGGTGGGTGCGCCCGCGGGCGGCGGCACGGGCCGCGGCGGGTCCCCCGGCCGACCCTCCCGGCCCGGGGAGGTTGCAGTCGGGCCACAGGCTGGTGACCAGCGCGGGGAACCGTGCACCCGCTCGGTAAGTTGTCCCATAAACCGGAGGTGTGCGCGTTCGAGCGCGGGCCCCAGGCAGAACGGGCGTGTGGTGAGTTCTTCAGAGTGGTTCGGCGCAGGCGGTCCGCCCCATGAGGGCGGCGGATCGGGTTCGTCCGGAGGGCAGGGGCGCCCGGGCGGCGGTCGTTTCGGTGGGCCGCGCCCACCGGTGATGCTCCGGCGGCGGCGCGGGCCGCTCGGCCCGACGATCGCCATCCTCGTCGCGCTCGGCTTCCTCATCTCGTGGGCGGCCGGGGTGTGGACCGAGGTGCTGTGGTTCGACGCGCTCGACTTCCGGTCGGTCTTCGTCACCGAGCT
>NZ_DATBMI010000238.1:0-3330 GCF_036554925.1 Pedococcus sp. | reverse complement strand
CACGACGAAGGGGTGCCGAACCGCGCTCCCCCGTGGTGGGGAGGTCGGTTCGGCACCCCTCGTGGCCTCGCCGTGGCGTCGCCAGTCCGTATGCCGTCCGCGCCGGCGGCGCGACGTCAGGTGATGTCGCTCCGCACCGTCCGCCACGACCCGAAGCCGGCCAGCAGCGCGGCATACAGGGTCAGGACCAGGGCCCCGCCCCACCACTCGAGGCGCACCTCGTCGGGGCTGCCCTGCACGGCGTTGACCATGGCGTTCGTCGCGGCCGTCGGCAGGTAGGGCGCGACGTTCTGCGCGCCCCACTCCCAGAACGTCAGCGCGAAGCCGGCCAGCGGCTCCACGATCCAGGCCACGCCCACGGAGATCAGCAGCGCCGCCACCTGGTTGGGGATGAGGATGCCGGCGCCGAGGCCGATCAGCGCCCACAGGCCCAGGACGAGCAGCCCGAGGGCCAGCGTGCGCCAGATCTGCGAGCTCGGGAACGGGTCGACGCCCTGCGAGTTGAGCACCAGCGCCCCCACGCTGACCGACCCGACGAGGGAGATCAGCCCGTAGACGACGCCCAGGCCCAGCAGCGCCGCGACCTTGGCGCCCATCACCGTGACCCGCTGCGGCACGGCGAGGAAGGTGCCGGTGATCGTCTTGTGGCGGTACTCGCTGCCGATCTGGAGGACCCCGATGGTGAGGGTGAGCAGGTAGCCGACCCCCAGGCCGCCGGTGTAGACGCTGCCGACGATCTGCTCGTCGGTGCCGGTGGGGATGCCGCCCGGGCCGCCGGTGCCCGCCTGGTCGGAGGTCAGCAGGAAGCCGAACAGCGCCGCGAAGGCCATGCCCGACAGGAAGATGGCGATGGCCATGCCCCACCACAGGCGGGTCGTGAAGAACTTGCGGAACTCGGCCCTGATGGCGGCGCTCACGAGCTCGCCCCTTCCTGCGCCCGGACGGCGTCGGTCTCGGGGGAGGTGGTGCCGAAGTGGCCGACGTTGCCGCCCCCCAGGTTGCGGTTGGTGCCCTCGGTCAGCTCGAAGAAGAGCGCCTCGAGGTCGGTCGTCAGCGAGCGCAGCTCGTAGACCGGCAGCCCGGCCCTCAGGGCGACGTCGCCGATCAGGCGCAGGTCTCCGCTGTCGACCAGGAGCGCGCCGTCCTGCTCGGTGCTGGTCAGGTCGGAGACGCGCAGCGCCCCGGCGAGCGCGCCGACGTCGGAGGTGCGGACGAGGCTGCGGGACTCGCCGTGCAGGTCGGCCATGGCGCCCTGGCTGACGAGCCTGCCGTTGGAGATGATCACGACGTCGTCGACGGTCTGCTCGACCTCCTGGAGCATGTGGCTCGAGATCAGGACCGTCTTGCCCTGGGTGCTGAGGTGGCGCAGGAAGCCGCGCAGCCAGCGGATGCCCTCGGGGTCGAGGCCGTTGGCCGGCTCGTCGAGGATCAGCACCTGCGGGTCGCCCAGCATGGCGGCGGCGAGGCCGAGCCGCTGGCGCATGCCCATGGAGTACCCGCCGGCGCGCTTGCGGGCCGCCGCCGGGATGCCGACCAGCTCGAGCATCTCGTCGACGCGCTTGTCGCCGACTCCCGCCGTGTCCGCGAGGACCCGCAGGTGGTCGCGGCCGCTGCGGCCCGGGTGGAAGTTGGTCGCCTCGAGGGCCGACCCGACCATCGCCATCGGCCGCGGGATGTCGTGGTAGCGCTGGCCGCCGATCGTCGCGGTGCCCGCCGTCGGCCGGACCAGGCCGAGCAGCATGCGCAGCGTCGTCGTCTTGCCCGCGCCGTTCGGGCCCAGGAAGCCGGTGATGCGCCCGGGCTCGACCGTGAAGGAGAGGTTGTCGACGGCGGTGAAGTCGCCGAACTTCTTGGTCAGGTCGCGCACCTCGATGCGCGCCCCCCGAAGTGGAGTGGAGTCTGCGGGCGTCGTCATCGTGCCCCCGGAAGTCGTCTCATGCGCCCCATCCTCCCAACTGACCACACGGGATGGTCAACAGGGTTACGCCCACCTCCGCCCACGTCCGCCCACGTCCGCCCACCTTCAGCCCACCTTCAGCCCACCTTCCGCCGTCGACACGCTGGGAGATGGTCCCTCGTGGTGCGGTGAAGGGCTTTTTGTCAGCGTGTCGACGGCGGGCGAGGGGGGTCGTATGCCGGTGCGTGGGCAGGCCTCGGCGACCCTAGGATGGCCGCACTATGACCGAGTGGTTACTCGTCCTCGCCGGCGTCGCGCTGACCGTCGGCACCGCCGTCTTCGTCGCCGCCGAGTTCTCGCTGGTCGCCCTCGACCGGCCGTCGGTGCAGCGGGCCGTCGACGAGGGGGACCACCGCGCCGAGGTCGTGCTCGGGTCGCTGCGCCGCCTCTCGACCCAGCTCTCGGCAGCGCAGGTCGGCATCACGCTGACGACCCTGGTGCTCGGCTACCTCGCCACCCCGAGCCTGGGCACGCTGCTCCAGACCCCGCTCGCCGCCCTCGGGCTCGAGGGCGGAGCGCTCCAGTCGGTCTCGGCCACCGTCGCGCTCGTCGTCGCGACGCTGTTCTCGATGGTCTTCGGCGAGCTCGTGCCGCAGTTCCTCGGCATCTCGGCGCCGCTCGGGACGGCCAAGGTCGTCGCCGGCCCGGTGCGCGTCTTCGCCGTGGTGGCCAAGCCGCTCATCGCGGTGCTCAACGGCTCGGCCAACCTCTTCCTGCGCAGCCTCGGCATCACCCCCCAGGAGGAGCTGTCCAGCGCGCGCACCCCGCAGGAGCTGGCCTCGCTCGTCCGCCGCTCCGCCGAGGCCGGCACGCTCGACGAGGGCACGGCCCGCCTGCTCACCCGCACCCTCGGCTTCGGTGAGCAGACCGCCGCCGACGTGATGAGCCCCCGGGCCCGGGCCACGGCGATCGAGCGGACCGCCACCGCCGAGGACGTCGTGCGGCTGGCCCGGCGCACCGGGCACTCCCGCTTCCCCGTCACGGGCGAGGACTGGGACGACATCGACGGCATCGTGCACGTCAAGCGCGCCATCGCCGTGCCGCACGACCGCCGTCCCGACGTGCCCGTCTCGGCGCTGATGGTGCCGCCGCTGCTCGTGCCCGAGACGATCCGGCTCGACCCGCTGCTGCTCCTCCTGCGCGAGGCCGGGCTCCAGCTCGCCGTCGTCGTCGACGAGTACGGCGGGACCGCCGGGGTCGTGACGCTCGAGGACGTCGTCGAGGAGATCGTCGGCGAGGTGAGCGACGAGCACGACAGGTTCCGGACCACCGGCCGCGAGATGACCGACGGCTCCTGGACCGTCCCCGGCCTCTGGCGCCCGGACGAGGTGCGCGAGCGGATCGGCGCCCCGGTGCCCGACGGACCGGCATAC
>NZ_DATBMI010000215.1:0-7418 GCF_036554925.1 Pedococcus sp. | reverse complement strand
CGGCGAGATGATCGCCGAGGCCATGGACAAGGTCGGCAAGGAAGGCGTCATCACCGTCGAGGAGTCCAACACCTTCGGCCTCGAGCTCGAGCTCACCGAGGGCATGCGCTTCGACAAGGGCTACATCTCGCACTACTTCGTCACCGACACCGAGCGCATGGAGGCCGTCCTCGAGGACCCCTACATCCTCGTGGTCAACTCCAAGATCTCCGGCATCAAGGACCTGCTCCCGCTGCTCGAGAAGGTCATGCAGTCCGGCAAGCCGCTGCTGATCATCGCGGAGGACGTCGAGGGCGAGGCGCTGTCCACCCTCGTGGTCAACAAGATCCGCGGCACCTTCAAGTCCGTCGCCGTCAAGGCCCCGGGCTTCGGTGACCGCCGCAAGGCCATGCTCGGCGACATCGCCATCCTCACCGGCGGCCAGGTCATCTCCGAGGAGGTCGGCCTCAAGCTCGACACCACCGAGCTCGACCTGCTCGGCCACGCCCGCAAGGTCGTCGTCACCAAGGACGAGACGACCATCGTCGAGGGTGCCGGCGACCAGGACCAGATCCAGGGCCGCGTCAACCAGATCCGCGCCGAGATCGAGAAGTCGGACAGCGACTACGACCGCGAGAAGCTGCAGGAGCGCCTGGCCAAGCTGGCCGGCGGTGTTGCAGTCATCAAGGCCGGCGCCGCGACCGAGGTCGAGCTCAAGGAGCGCAAGCACCGCATCGAGGACGCCGTGCGCAACGCCAAGGCTGCCGTCGAGGAGGGCATCGTCGCCGGTGGTGGCGTGGCCCTGCTGCAGGCCACCAAGGCCGCGTTCGAGAAGCTCGAGCTCGACGGTGACGAGGCCACCGGTGCGAACATCGTTCGCGTCGCGGCCGAGGCCCCGCTCAAGCAGATCGCCGTCAACGCCGGCCTCGAGGGCGGCGTCGTGGCGGAGAAGGTCAGCCACCTCGACGCGGGTCACGGCCTCAACGCCGCGACCGGCGAGTACGTCGACCTCATCGCCGCCGGCATCATCGACCCGGCCAAGGTCACCCGCTCGGCGCTGCAGAACGCCGCGTCGATCGCGGCGCTGTTCCTCACCACCGAGGCCGTCATCGCGGACAAGCCCGAGAAGGCTGCTCCGATGGCGCCGGGTGGCGACGAGATGGGCGGCATGGGCTTCTGAGGTTCGCCTCGCAGCCGGCCACACGGCAGACGCACCACGCTCGGAGGGCGGTTCCCCACAGGGGGGCCGCCCTTCGGCGTTGCTGCACCACGGCACCGGGATGCCGTGTACAACTGTCGGGTGCCTGACGACTCCGGACCGCTCCTGCTCGGTCCCCTCCTGCGGTATGCCGGTCCCACGAGTGCGACCGTGTGGGTCCAGTCCCGCGACCACTCGCGGGTGACGGTCAGGGCGTTCGGCCGCGAGTGGTCCGCCACCACCTTCGGCGTGCACGGGCACCACTACGCCCTGGTCGTCCTCGGCGGCCTCGAGCCGGGTGCGAGCAGCGACTACACCGTCGACATCGACGGCGAGCAGGTGTGGCCGCCGGCAGACCCGGCCTACGCGCGCTTCCCGGCCAGCCGGGTCACCACCCTCGACCCGCACGAGCCCAGCAGGATCGCGTTCGGGTCCTGCCGCACCAGCGTGTCCCACGACGCGGCCGGGAACGCCAGCAACGGCGTGGACGCCCTGCGGGCGTACGCGCTCGAGCTCTCGCGGACCGACCCGCAGCGGTGGCCGCACCTGGTCGCCTTCCTGGGAGACCAGGTCTACGCCGACATGACGTCGGACGAGATGCAGGACTTCATCCGCGCCCGGCGCGACCCGAGCCAGCCCCCGTGGCTGGAGCTGAAGGACTACCAGGAGTACGCCCACCTCTACCGGCTGGCGTGGACGGAGCCGGCGAACCGGTGGCTGCTGTCCACGCTGCCCAGCACGATGATCTTCGACGACCACGACATCCGAGACGACTGGAACACCTCGCAGCAGTGGCACCGTGAGATGAACGCCAAGCCGTGGTGGCACGAGCGCATCGTCGGCGGCCTGGCCTCGTACTGGGTGTACCAGCACGCCGGCAACCTCTCGCCCGAGGAGCTTGCCACCGACGAGATCTGGCAGGCCATCGCCGCGCACGCGGGCTCCGGCGCCGAGGACGAGATCGACCTCACCGAGACCCTCGACGCCTTCGCGGAGCGTGTGGACCGCCGACCCGACACCTACCGGTGGAGCTACACCCGCGACCTCGGTGAGTCCCGCCTGGTCGTGGTGGACTCGCGGGCGGCCCGGGTGCTGGAGCCCTCCCGCCGCTCGATCCTCGACGACGCCGAGATGGAGTGGCTCGACGAGCAGCTCCAGGGCGGGGTCGAGCACCTCTTCGTCGGCACCTCGCTGCCGTTCCTCATCTCGCCCGGCCTGCACGACTTCGAGGCCATGAACGAGGCGATGGCCTCGGGTGCCTGGGGGCCGTGGCTGGCCCGGCACGCGGAGGGCCTGCGCCGCACCGTCGACCTCGAGCACTGGGCGGCCTTCCAGGAGGGCTTCGCCCAGGTGCTCGAGATGGTGGCCGCGGTGGCGCGCGGGGAGCGGGGCCGGGCCCCCGGGACGGTCACGTTCCTCTCCGGCGACGTGCACCACTCGTTCGTCACCGAGGTGGACCCGAAGGTGCTCGGGCCCGGGGCCAGCCGAGTGGTGCAGGCGGTGTGCTCACCGATCCGCAACCCGATGCCGCGCGGCATCCGCATCATGACGGCCCTGATGGCACGCGGCCTGGTGCGCCCGATGCGCTTCCTGGCGGGGCGCTCGTCCAAGGTCCCCGACCCGGCGTACCCCTGGCGGGTGACGCACGGCCCGTGGTACGAGAACTGCCTGGCCACGCTGCACGTCCGCGGGCGGGGGCTGGTGATCACCTGGGAGGCCGGCGAGGTGAGCGGGGACCACCACGACCAGCCCGAGCTCCGGCGGGTCGCCCGGGTCGCCATCAGCTGACGCGACGGCTGTGCCGCGGGCGCGCGCCCGCGGTCTGCCGCGGTCGTCCGCGTCCCCGCCTCCGCCGGTCGCGCCGTCCGTCGACCGGTGGACCCACCGTAGGCCGGTCAGGGGTGCTCTCAGGGTGCGCTCAGGGCTGAACCTGAGGGCGCGGGGCCCCTGTCGTCCCTAGCGTCTTCCCTGACGACGCGCGTCCTCACCACCCACCTGACCACACCGCCAGAGCTTCGAGCCGGGAGAAGGCCATGACCGCCAGCAGCACCTCGACCACCACAGGGGAACACCAGCACGCCACCTCCACGACACCCGCGGCGCGGGCCGTCGGCCTGACCAAGGTCTACGGCCGGGGGGAGGCCCGCGTCGTCGCCCTCGACGGCGTCAGCCTCGACATCGCGCGCGGCGAGTTCACCGCCATCATGGGCCCGTCCGGGTCCGGCAAGTCCACGCTCATGCACTGCGCGGCCGGGCTCGACTCGGTCACCGAGGGCGAGGTCCACATCGGCGACGTCTCGCTCGGGACCCTCAGGGACAAGGCCCTGACGACGCTGCGGCGCGACCGGGTCGGCTTCGTCTTCCAGTCGTTCAACCTCGTGCCGACGCTGACCGCGCTGGAGAACATCCTGCTGCCGCTGGCCATCGCAGGGCGCCGCCCCGACCCGCAGTGGTTCGCCACCGTCATCGAGACCGTCGGTCTCGGCGACCGGCTGTCGCACCGGCCCAGCGAGCTCTCCGGTGGCCAGCAGCAGCGCGTGGCGTGCGCCCGGGCGCTGATGAGCCGGCCCGAGATCGTCTTCGCCGACGAGCCCACCGGCAACCTCGACTCCGCCTCCGGTGCGGAGGTGCTCGGCTTCCTGCGCCGCAGCGTCGACGAGTTCGGCCAGACCGTCGTCATGGTCACCCACGACCCCGGCGCCGCCGGCCACACCGACCGCGTCGTCTTCCTCGCCGACGGCCGCATCGTCGACGAGATGCGCGACCCCACCGCCGACCGCGTGCTCGAGCGCATGAAGGGCTTCGAGAAGACCCACGCGCGCGGCACGCGCGCCCACGAAGGAGCCTGAGCCGTGCTGCGCGCCAGCTGGAAGAGCCTCCTGGGCCGCAAGCTGCGGCTGTTCATGAGTGCCCTGGCCATCGTGCTCGGGGTGTCCTTCGTCTCGGGGTCGCTCGTCTTCACCGACACCCTCGGCAAGGCGTTCGACTCCATCGCGGAGACCGTCGGCGACGTCGTCGTGCGGCCCGACTCCGCCTCCGGCGACCTCGAGTCGACCGGCACGTCCGCGACGATCCCGGGCTCCGTCATCCGCGACCTCGCCGACACGCCGGGGGCCGCCCGGGCCGACGGCACGGTCGCCGACCCCACGACGTTCGTCGTGTCCACCAAGGGCAAGCTGATCGGCGGCACGGGCGCCCCCGGCCTGGCCTTCAACCACAACGACGCCCCCACCGCCTCGGGCGAGGCGCCGGCCAGCATCGTCACCGGTCGGTGGCCGAGCCGGGCGGGCGAGGTCACCCTCGACGAGACCACCGCCGAGCGGGCGGGCTACCGCGTGGGCGACACCGTGCTGCTCGTCACGAGCGGGGCCCAGCCGCAGGTGACGGCGACGCTCGTCGGCACCGCGAAGTTCGCCTCCGGGGGCACCGTCGGCGCCAGCCTGGCGTTCTTCGACACCGCCACCATGCAGCGGCTCTTCCTGGACGGCCGCGACGCCTACACCGAGGCGTGGGTGACGGCGCAGGACGGCACCTCCCAGGAGGACCTCGCCGCGGCGGTGCAGAAGCGCCTGCCCGCGGGCTTCGAGGCCGTGCCCGGCTCGCAGGTGGCGAAGGAGACCGCCGACGGCATCAACCAGGCGCTCTCCTTCATCAGCACCTTCCTGCTGGTCTTCGCCGGGATCGCGCTCTTCGTCGGGTCGTTCCTCATCGTCAACACGTTCTCGATCCTCGTGGCGCAGCGCGGCCGGGAGCTCGCGATGTTCCGGGCGCTCGGTGCGGGCCGCCGGCAGGTCACCCGGTCGGTGCTGTTCGAGGCCTTCGCCGTGGGGCTCGTCGGCTCGACCCTCGGGCTGGGCCTCGGGTTCCTGCTGGCCGTCGGCATCAAGGCGCTGTTCGCCACCTTCGGCCTCGACCTGTCCGGCTCACCGCTGGTCTTCGATTCGTCGACGGCGGTGGCGGCGTATGCCGTGGGCCTGCTGGTCACGATGGTGGCGGCCTACCTGCCTGCCCGCCGGGCCGGCCGCGTGCCGCCGGTCGCGGCCATGCGCGACGACGCGGTGATGCCGGAGTCGGCACTGCGCTGGCGGGTCTGGACCGGCCTGGCCCTCGTCGCCGCCGGGCTCGGCGCGTCCACCGTCGGCGCCGTCGCCGACGTCGACTACCGCGCCGGCTGGGTCGGCGGCGGGGTGTTCGGGCTGGTGCTCGGCGCCGCCCTGGCCAGCCCGGTGCTGGGCCGCCCGGTCATCGCGCTCACCGGCGCGTTCTACCGCCGGGCCTTCGGGGCCGTCGGGCTGATGGCCGAGCAGAACGCGCTGCGCAACCCGCGGCGCACGGCCGCCACCGCCTCGGCCCTGATGATCGGCCTGACGCTGGTGTCGATGATGTCGGTCTTCGGCGCCTCGGCGAAGGCGAGCGTCGACAAGGCCATCGAGGCCAACTTCGCCGCCGACTACGTCGTCTCCAACGCCATCTCGCAGCCGTTCTCGGCCAGCGTGACGGCGCAGGTGGCGGAGGTGCCGGGCGTGGCGTCGGTCAGCCCGATGCGGTTCGTGAACGTCGGCCTCGACGGCGACCAGCAGATGTCGGCCGCGGTCGACCCTGCCACCCTCGGCCGGGCCGTGCCGCTCGAGATGGTCTCCGGCCGCCTCGACGCGCTCGCCCGCGGCCAGGTGCTCGTCGACGACGCCACCGCCGCCGCGCAGCACCTCGCCGCCGGGTCCGACGTCGAGCTGTCCGTCGCGGGCAGGACCGGGCGCTACGAGGTCGGCGGGGTCTACGTCGCCAACGACGCCCTCACCGTGCCGGTGCTGCTCTCGATCGACACGGCCACGGCCGCCGGCCACCCCGCGCGCGACAGCATGACGTTCGTCGTGCGGGAGCCGGGCGCCGACCCCGCGGCCGTCGAGGCGGGCATCGAGAAGGTCATCGCCGACCTGCCCACCGTGACGCTGAAGGACCAGGACGCCTTCGCCGCCGAGCAGCGCGAGCCGATCGACCAGATGCTGTTCATCATCTACGCCCTGCTCGGGCTGGCCGTGGTGATCGCCGTGCTCGGCATCGTCAACACCCTGGCGCTGTCGGTGATCGAGCGCACCCGCGAGATCGGGCTGCTGCGGGCGGTCGGCCTCAGCCGCCGCCAGCTGCGCACGATGCTGCGGCTGGAGTCGGTGGCCATCGCCCTCCTCGGCGCGGTGCTCGGTGTCGTGCTCGGCCTCGGCGCCGGGTGGGCGCTGCAGCGGTCGCTCGCCGACGACGGCATCGACGTGCTGGCGGTGCCGTTCGCCCAGCTGGCGGTGTTCGTGGCGCTCGCCGGGGTGGTGGGGGTGCTGGCAGCGCTGTGGCCCGGTCGGCGCGCCGCCCGCCTCGACGTGCTCAAGGCGATCACCACCGAGTAGCCGCACGTTCCCCGCCGGTGTCGCCCGGGCCGCACACGGCCCGGGCGACACCGCGTCTCGTGCACCTACGTGAACAGCCGGACGGCGCTTGCCTCCGTCTCGGCGTACTGCGCGCCCGCCGCCGCGAGGACCGAGCCGATGCTGTCGAGGGAGGCCCGGACCTGGCGCTGGGTGCCCTGCCACTCGCCGACCACACCCTGGAAGCGCGCGGACGCCGTGCCCGTCCAGGCGTCCTGCAGGGCCACCAGCCGGGCCATCATCGCCGTGACCTGGCCGTCGATCTCGGCCGAAATGCGCTGGATGTCCGCCGATGCGGCCTGGATGCGCTCGGTGTCCACCTGGAACTGCGTCGCCATGCTGCCCCTCCTGGTCGTCGCGACCGCCGGCGGCGGCCGTCGTGGTCTCGAGGCTAGGCCGGAGCGGGGCGCAGGCCCTTCCGTTGTCCACAGGCGACCGGATGCCGCTAGCGTCTCAGGGTGACCATCTGGATCGACCCGCCGGCCTGGCCAGCCCACGGCACGCTGTGGTCGCACCTCATCAGTGACACCTCCCTCGAGGAGCTGCACGCGTTCGCCGCCGACCACGGGATCCCGCGGCGCGGCTTCGAGGGCGACCACTACGACGTGCCCGAGGAGCGGTATGCCGCGCTCGTCGCGGGTGGTGCCCGCCCCATCGGGGGTCGGGAGCTCCTGCGCCTGCTGCAGGCCAGTGGCCTTCGGATCCCCAAGCGGCGACACGAGCGCGTGCTGCACTCGCAGTCCGAACCGCCCGGGCTGCCCGCGGGCAGCCGGGTCGACGTGATCTCCTCGCGTCAGGACGGCCCCCCGGCCAGCACGGTCGTCGTC
>NZ_DATBMI010000213.1:0-7819 GCF_036554925.1 Pedococcus sp. | reverse complement strand
CGCTGGAGCCGGTGGGCCAGCACGGCCAGCTCCTTGCCCATGGTGGTCGGGGTCGCGGGCTGGCCGTGGGTGTGCGCCAGCAGCGGCACCTCGCGCAGGTCGGAGGCCATCGTCGCGACCGCCTCCACCAGCGCCTGTGCCCTGGGCAGCCAGACCTGCTCGACCGCGCCCTTGACCATCAGGGCGTAGGAGAGGTTGTTGATGTCCTCGGACGTGCAGCAGAAGTGGATCAGCTCGGCCAGGCCCTTGTCCTCGGGTGCCGGCGCGATCTCGGTGAGCCGGCGCTTGAGGAAGTACTCGACGGCCTTGACGTCGTGCTGGGTGACCCGCTCGATCTCGCCCATCTCGGCGACCTGCTCGGGGCCGAACTCCTCGACGACCGCGCGCAGCGCCTGCTGCTCGTCGTCGGTCAGGGCGCGCACGCCCGGCACGACCTGGTGCGTCGTGAGGTGGACCAGCCACTCGACCTCGACCCGCACGCGCTCGCGGTTGAGCGCCGGCTCGGAGAGGTGGTCGACGAGCGGGGCGACGGCGCTGCGGTAGCGGCCGTCGAGGGCGCCGAGGGCGAAGGGGGGTGTCGCGTCAGCAAGCGAGGCCATGGCGCTCATCCTCCCAGACGGCGTGGCGTCGCCGGTCACCCGCTCAGGCGCTCCGGGGTGTGCCGCGGGGGCACGGCCGCGGGGACCCGCCAGTACTCGAGGCCGCCCTGCACGGATCCGTCGCCGTCAGCGTCGATGAGGACGACGGGGAACAGCCGCGGGTCGTCGAGGTCCGGCCCGGCGCCGCGGATGTCGGAGCACCACGTGCCGGAGTTCGCCCACCGCGTGGTGGTGCCGGTGATGGGAGCCTCTGCGGCGCGGTGGGTGTGGCCACAGAGGTACCAGGCGACCGGCGCGCCGTGGGCCGCCAGGGTGAGGGCGATCTGTGCCGAGTGCGGCGGGGGCCCGGTGGCCACGCGGTGGGCGGCCCCACCGCGGCGGGTGACGAGGGGGGTGGCGAGGCGGGCGGCGAGGCGGGCGACGAGGCGGGCGAGGAGGCGGCGCAGGAGGCGCCAGCCCGTGGCGGCCGCCACGGGCACCAGCCGGAACCGGGAGACCCGCCAGAGGTCGCGGGCCGTCTCGGGCCGGAGCCCGAGACGGGCTGCCTCCGCGGCGAGCACCCGTTGGTAGGCGGCGCTCCCGGCCCGGCGCTCGGCCGCGCGCGCGGCCGCCAGCGCGCGGCATACGGCCATCACGGCCTCGCGTGGACCACCCCGCCTCGCGGCCCATGCCGTGAGCGGTGACGGCTCCACGGTGGTGTCGTCGTCCACGGCGGCCAGGAGCAGGGTCGGCAACCGGTGCACCGCATGGTGCTGGTGGCCGTGCTCGGCGAAGAGGACCCCGGGGACGTGCAGGGCCCAGGGGTGGATCCGCAGACCGTCCCCCCGGACGCCGAGCAGCTCGCCGAGCCGCTGTGCGGCCGCCGGCCGGACGAGGTCGACGTCGTGGTTGCCCACCACGATGTCGAGCTGCACGCCAGCCCCCAGACACCGCCGCAGCGCGGCGAAGACCTCGGGATGGGCGGCGGCGAGGTCGTCCACGCGCGCGCGGGCGCCCCGCCCGGTGCGGGCGCGCAGCTCGAGGGCGTCGCCGAGGAGGACGAGCGTCGTCATGTCGGACGGGCCGGTGGCGGCCACGACGCCCTCGAGGAACTGGACGAATGCCGCTGACGTGCAGCGAACGTCGGGCTCCCCGGTGCCCAGGTGCAGGTCGCTGACCACCCACCAGCGTCTCCGAGGTGTCACGGCAGGCGCCTCGGTGTGCGGGGCCCGACCATGCCGGCCATCCCTAGGCCAGCAGGCCGACCACTCGCGGGGCCACCAGCACGGCGGCGGCGACCCACAGCAGGGCCTCCACCCACAGCGGCACAGCCCGACCGCGCAGCGTCAGCCGCCGGACGCCCATCACCTCGGGAGCTGCCACGCGCCTCACCTCGCGCGCGACGACGACCCCGACGAGGGCGAGCGACAGCAGCAGGCCTGCCAGTCCGGCGGTCACGTCCGCACCCCCGCTCCGCGCACGGCGCAGGCGGTGAGGGTCACGGCGCCCAGCAGCACGCAGCAGACCTGCCAGGACCAGGTGCCGGCGTAGAGGAGGGCGGTGGAAAGGGCCCCCGCCAGCGCGAGGCTGATGGCCATCGCCAGGACGAGGAGGGGCAGGGGCTGCAGGGCCGGGTCGAGCAGGCGCACCACTGCTGCCCCGGGCAGCGCGAGCAGCAGCACCGCCGCCAGGAGCGCCTGCAGGGGCTGCGGCACCCCGACCACGACCACCGCCGGCACGACGGCACCCGCGGTGGCGAGCCCGAGCGTGAACGGGTCGTGCTGGCGGGGGCTCTCGTGCTTGGGCGCGTGGGGGCCCGGGGATGGGGATGGGGGTGGGGGCGTCATGGCGCTCCAATCCGGTAGATCCGGGCGTCGGGGTTCTCGTAGACCAGCGTGGTGCCCGGCAGCTCCCGCAGACCGCGCTCGTACTGCTCGAACGACCCCGGTGCCAGCACGCCGGTCATGACCAGGCTGGCCTGGGACGCTCGGTTCATCAGGACGAGTGCGCCACCGCGGTGGTGCAGGGCGTACTCGTGGATCAGCACCGCGCAGGCGTGGGGCCCGGTGGCCGTGCGGCACAGGTCCTTGATGGTGCGGTGGTTGCGCTCGACGTACTCCCGGTTGCTCCACGGTGTCGGGTGGGCTGCCGCGATGACGGTGGCTCCGTCGGGCGCGAGCTCGTACATCTTCTGCGCCGCGACGATCTCGTCCTCGGTGAACATGTCGAACCCCGCGTTGCCGTAGCGGCCGGTCACCATCAGGCCGGCGAGGGCCGAGCACAGCAGGCCCAGCCCCACGACGCGGACGACGCGGGCGCGAGGCGGCCAGCGACGGGGCAGGAGGGCGCCGGCCGCCAGGTAGGCCGTGAACGGCAGTGCGAACAGCGAGACCCGGATGAGCATCTCGCCGCCGTAGGACTGGGCCGGGAGCAGGACGAACGGAGCGGCCATCAGGAGCACCGGCCGGATGTCGCGGCGGCCGCGGCGCCGGTCGGCCAGGGCACCGGCGGCGGCCAGCAGCCACAGCGCCGCGGCCAGGGCCATCCGCAGCCGGACGATGAGGAGGTGGCCGGAGCTCCCCGCGACGCGCTCGGCGACGTTGGCCGTGGCCGCCTGGTCCAGCCCGATGTCCGCGAGCGGCGGGTGACCCAGCAGGTAGGAGCTGGCGGGGTAGGCCAGCCACACCCCGACGACCACCAGGGTGAGCAGCAGCAGCCCGGGCGCCCAGCTGCGGCCCGAGACGGTGAGGACCCCGATCGCCATGAGCAGCATGAACGGCGTCAGCTGGTGGCTGCCGGTGACGACGACGACGAGCAGGATGCACACGAGCAGGGCCGCCACCCTGCGGCGAGCGTCGGGCTCGCCCGGTGTCCGGCCACGCCACCACCGGAGCAGGCGCGCCGGAGCCACGCCTTCGAGCTTCGGCGTGTTCGCGCGCAGGGCCCCGAGCAGCAGGGCGAGGACGCAGAGGTGGAGGAAGAAGCCGAAGGCCTGCGGCGAGAGGTAGTCCTGGTCCTGCCAGTTGCCGAGGCAGAACACCCACAGGGCCAGCCAGAGGCGCCGCGGGTCGTCCGAGAGGGCACGCACGACCAGCGCCAGCGCCAGCAGCCACAGTCCCACCGTGACGACAGGTGCCCAGAGGGCGATCTCGAGGGCGCTCACGCCGGTGGTCTTGGAGACCAGTGCCAGGAGCGCGAAGAACCCGGGCCAGTTGAAGTACGCGTCGACCTCGGGGTTGATCTCCCCCGTCCGCTGGAGGGTGTCGGCGATGCCCACGTGCCGCCAGGACACCTCGCCCCTCGGGTCGTCGGTGACCAGGGCGGCAACCCCGAACATGACGAACACCAGCGTTGCGAGCAGCCACGCCATCAGCCAGCCGTTGGGTCGGTCCGCCCGGCCACTGAAGAGGGTCACGGCCAGCGCGACGTTGATCACCGCCAGACCGGCCCAGTAGGCGAGGGGCAGGCTGGCCACCAGGCCCAGGTCGCTCTCCACGGGAAGGGTCACGGTCGTCGCGGCGAGGGCTGACACGACGGCGCCGAGCAGGGCGGCCGCGACGCACACCCGGTCCTGCAGGGACCAGCGTCGGCCGGGCCGGGGCAGCGGGCTGGCGGCCTGGCTCGTGCTCGTCACCTCAGCCACGGGGAACCTGCCTCAGCAGGGCCGTCAGCCGCGCACCGGTGGCCAGGCTTCCGGCCGCGAGCACGCAGACCCACGCGAGGGCCATGGCGGTCACGCCCCGGTCCGCGGCCCACAGTGGCACCGCACAGAGCAGCACGCCGAGAACAGCGTTGACGGTGATCGCCTCCGTGAGGCGGCTGCGCGCGCGGCAGACGGCGTTGTAGCCCTGCACGATCGCGTACCCGAAGAGCCCGAGCACCAGCAGGCGGAGGGCTCCGGCTGCCTGGTCGCTGTACTCCTGCCCGAGGAGGCGCAGCAGCGGGGTGGCGGCGAGAGCGAGCCCCGCTGCGACCGCGGCGCCCACGCCCAGCGACCACCAGAGGCTGTGCCGGCTGGTCCTCCCGATGGCCTCGGGGGCGCGCACACCCTCCGAGAACTGCACGATGCCCATCAGGACCGGTGCGCTGTAGACCGCCCAGGCCATCATCCAGGCGGGGTACCAGTAGGCGGCCGTCTCCGGTGACACGGCGTGCGCGACGAGAACCGGCAGGAGCAGCCCCGGGGCCCGCTCGGTCAGGGTGAGCAGCTGGTTGGGCACGCCGAGTCCGAGCAGGCTGCGCCAGCGGCCGAGGCGGAACGTCGGCCGGTAGCGGTAGCCGATCAGCCGGCGGAGCTGCACCGCCCCGGCCACGCACGCGACGACCGCGCCGAGGGCCCAGCAGGTGAGCAGGGCCGCCGTCCCACCCGCGCCCTGCCAGGCGACCACCCCGGCCGCGGCGAGGGTCGCGAGCCCGCCCAGGGCGTAGCGGAGCCCGGAGGTCGCCCCGCGTCCCAGGGCCACGTGTGCCTGGTCCACGACGATGATGAGGGTGCCGGCGACCACGGCCACGACGAAGACGACCCACACGGCCGGTGATGCCGCGGCTGCGGCAGCGTCGGGGTCCAGCGCGGAGGCGAGGAGCAGGTAGCCCAGCGCCAGGGGGACGCCCGCCGCCGCGACCACGCTGAACGCCGTGTCGAGGGTCGGTTGGGCCGGGCGGCCGCGCCCGACCGCGAGGATGACCGCTGAGCCTGCACCCAGGGCGGCCACCTGGGTGCACAGCATCACCGCCGAGGCTGCGGCCGCGGTCAGCCCGACCTCCTGCACCGATGCCGAGCGGGCAGCGATGACCCAGAAGAGGAAGCCGGCGGCGGTCTGCAGTCCCTTGCCCAGGACCAGCCCCAGCGAGTTGTGGGCCAGGGACCGGCGCTCGAGGTCGTGGCGTGGGCCGGTCAGGGCGTCGCTGCGGGTCATCGCCTCAGCCCCTGGAGCATCCCGGCGTAGTTCCCGCCGCAGAAGGCCGCGTAGTAGGGGACCCAGCGCGGCTCCCGGTGGACGAGGCTCAGCAGCACGCCCCGCGCCGCAGCTGCCGCCGGCAGGACCGCGAGCCGGACTCCCCGCCAGCCGTTCGTCCGGATCATCCGGCCCATGCCGAAGCCGTCCATGAGGAACTGGTCCCGGGCGAAGGCGTAGGTGTCGGCGGCGAAGCGGTGCTCCACGACCACGGTCTCGGACACACCGGTCCGCATCCCGGCGCGGCGCATCCGCCAACGGAGCTCGATGTCCTCGCCGGAGCGGAAGCGCTCGTCGAAGCCCGTCCGCAGCATGACCTCCCTCTCGGCGACGGTGGCCACGAGGCCGAACCACCTGCGGCTCCGGCCCGTCCGGTGGTGGTGGGCCAGGGCGCGGCCCCAGTAGCCGGGACCGCCGACGCTGCGCAGCCCGGCCTGGAGGGCGTCGTACCGGCCGGAGACGCACTCGTGCAGGAGCGCCGCCACCTGGCCCTCCGCGAAGACGACGTCGGCGTCGACCAGCAGGACGTACCGGGAGCCGGCCTCGCGCGTGCCGAGGGTTCGTGCCCAGGGCAGGCCGCGACCCTCGTCGCTGAGCACCCTGGCGCCCTGCGACCGGGCGACCTCGCGGGAGCGGTCCGTCGACAGGCCGTCGACGACGATGACCTCCGCGAGGTTGCTGGCGCGCAGGGCGGCCAGGCACCGGGGCAGCAGGTCCTCGGCGTTGCGGGCCGGCACCACCGCGGTGATGTCGGCGGTCGAGGGCGCCATCACCGGGCCTATGCCGGGAAAGGCAGCACCGTGGGGACCAGCTTCTCCAGGAGCTGCACGATCACGTCGGACGCCTCGTCGGCGCTGTACACGCTCGGGACCTGGAGGACGTGGCAGGGCCGGCCGTCGAGCGCCTTGGTGAGGATGTCGCACTTCTCGTCGACGTGCGTGCGCCAGGGGATGACGGAGGTGGCTGCCAGCCCGGTGACGACGCGCTGCGAGAAGCCGGCCATCTCGATCTGGAAGTTGCCGAGCATCCGGTCCACCATCCACGTGGTGCTGCGGTCCTGGAGGCGGGCGCGGGCCCCCTCGAAGCGCTCGATGTAGACGGCCGCGGCCAGGGGCGCGGTCGTCGTGGGCACCCTCCCGGGGAAGGCCCTGCGCGCATCCACCATCCGGTGCTCGGGCGACCAGCGGCGCGCGAGGTCCGCCAGCCGCGGGTACCGGATCACGTAGGGGTGGACGCGGGTGGTGAACGATCCCACCGTCTGCGAGAAGCGCCGGGGTACCAGGGGTTTGCGGGCTCCCTCGAAGAGGTGGGGGTAGATCGCCTTGTGGTGCGGCTTGATGAACAGGGGCTTCTCGTAGCCGAGCACCGTCGCGTCGTCGGTCAGGAAGGCCCAGTCGTCGCCCATGAACGACCATCCGTCGCGGCGCATCAGCTTGGCCGCCGTGCTGGTCTTGCCCGTCCCACCGGCCGCTGGCAGGGCGATGGCGTGCCCCTCGAAGGCCAGGGTGGCGGCGTGGAACATGGCGGCGCCGCGCATGACCATGGCCCGGTCGAGCACCGGGACGAGGGAGGTCAGCAGCTCACCCGGGCCGTGGAGGCGGAAGCGGTCCCCGTCGCGGACGACCTGGACGCGCTCCTCGACGAAGCGCACGGCGTTCGGCGTGTAGGCCAGCTCGCGTTCGAGCAGCGCCGCGTCGGGCATCGGCTCGGGGCGGTTGTCGACCGTGATGTCGGGGGAGACCTCGTCCTCCGTGGCGAAGCACCGCAGCATGGACCGCAGCTGGGCGGCCGTGGGGGCGTTGGCGGCGACCCGGATGCCGAGCCGGCCGTGGACGTCGAAGTTCAGTGGGTCCTGGGGCCACGTGGACATGTCATCCCCCTGGGGAGGTCAGGGCCGCTGGGGCCGGTGATGCGGTGACGACGGCGCCGTTCGGGGCGGCGCCGTTCGGGGTGGTGCTGTGCGGTGCGGTGCGGTGCGGGCTCGCGTCGGTGAGGGGTCCTGGGGGCCTGGCCGCTCGCGCGAGACGCCGGCTCCGGCCGAGCCTCCCGGCGGCATACCCGAGGGCGGTGATCGCGAGGCCGGTGCCGCTGGTCGCCGCACTGGCCAGGCGCCAGCCGTCGCGCGTGCGCACGGCGGCGCCGAGGTCCCTGGCGATCCCCGCCGGGAGGACGCGGGTGGCGTACCGGCGCTCGGCGGACAGCGCGCGCCGGGGGTCGGCCAGGCCGGCGACCAGCGCCTTGCTGAGACCCTCCGACCAGCAGCGCCGGCGGAAGTAGGCCCAGCGG
>NZ_DATBMI010000171.1:0-12895 GCF_036554925.1 Pedococcus sp. | reverse complement strand
TGGCCCTCGGCGTGCACGCCGCCGCCGAGACGCTGCTCGGTGACGGCGGCACCGACGGGCAGGCGGTCGCCCTGGCTGCCCTGTGGGTGGCGTTCACCGCCTTCATGGCGATCCGCGGCGCGCTGTTCTGGTGGCGGGTCCGCTCCGACCACTGGCTCGTGACCGGCGCCTCGCGCTAGTCCGGCGCACCACCACGCCTGCCCACGAGACGGCCACGACCACAGCCGCGAGCACCTGGATCTGGCGGGTGTAGCGCTCGGGGTAGACGACGTTCTCGAGGTAGTGGTCGATGAACCCGGTGCCCGACAGCGGCTGCTCACCACCGTGCTCGCGCGCCCAGTCCTCGACGTCGGTGAGCGGGCAGCGCAGCGAGAAGACGATCGTGGAGAAGCCCCAGCCGGCCAGGGCGAGGTGCGGCCAGATCACCCAGGGCCAGCGCCAGGCGAGGAACCCGCCGACGACGACGAAGGCCAGGAAGGCGAAGTGCACCAGCATCACCGCGTCCGCCAGGAGCCGATAGCCCATCGACGCCTCCCGTCACCTAGCCGATGCCGGTCGCAGCCTCGCGGCGGGGGTCGGCGGCGGCGAGGAGCTCGCCCCCCGCGGAGCGATGGGCGGCGCCGACGCCGCCGAAGAACATCGAGTGCGCCGGGTGCATGGTCGTCGGCAGCCCCGACGCGGCGGCGGCCTCGGTCATCTCGGGGTCGTCCTCGTGCTCGATGCGGTGCGTGCCGTCGTCGAGGACCCGCACGTGCAGCCGTGGCCTGTCGATGGCCTCCTGCAGGCCGATGCCCATGAAGCAGTATCGCGCCAGGACCTGCATCAGCGCCGTGGTGATCCGGTCGGCTCCGGGGGTGCCGACCGCGAGGGTCTCCCCGGACGCGGTGCGGGCGACCGACGGCGCCATGTTGGAGGCGAGCCGGGTCCCCGGCTTGAGCGCGTGCAGCCCGAGCCGGTTGAGCTCCGGCTCGCCCAGGCAGTTGTTGAGCATCAGGCCGGTGCCCGGCACGGTCGCGCCGGCGCCGTAGCCGCTGGAGGCCGTGATGGCGCAGGCGGTGCCGTCGCTGTCCACCGCCGAGACGTGGGCCGTCGACGAGGAGGTCGGCAGGCCGGGCAGGCCATGGCGCTGGACCTTCTCGAGCAGGGCGTAGCCGTCCTCCTCGAGGTCCAGCGACAGGTCGTGCACGTGCCGGCGGTAGGTCAGCACGTGCCGCTGGATCTCGATGACGTCGGCCCAGCTCCGGCCGCGGCGGGCCGCGAGCTCACCGAGCATCACGGCGAGCATCGGGCCGCCCACGGACGGCGGTGGGTTCGTGGCGACGTCCCAGTCGCCCACCTTCAGCCGCAGTGGCCGGCGGACCACCGGCTGGTATGCCGCGAGGTCGGCTGCCGTGATGAGGCCGCCGCGCTCGGCGGAGTCCGCCGCGATCCGCTCGGCCAGCTCTCCGGTGTAGACCGTCCGGTGGCCCTGTTCCCCGATGAAGTCGAGGGTGTCCGCGAGGTCGGGCGAGCGCACGACGTCGCCGGCGTGCAGGGGCGAGCCGTCCGGCCGGCGCACCAGGGGGCGGGTGTTCTCGTCCCACCCGAAGACGGTGTCGGCAGTGATCGCGAGGAAGCTCGCCGCCGCGGCGCCGATGTGGTAGCCGGCGCGCAGGGCGGCGGAGGCAGGCGCCAGGACGTCGGACCACCGGGCTGCGCCGTGGCGCTCATGCGCGAGGCCGAGCGCCGCGAAGGCGCCGGGGGTCGCGACCGAGCCGTGACCGGCATACAGCGTGATCCCACCCCCGTAGTCGACGTCCATCTCGAGGAGACCCGCTCCGAACCGTTCCGCGGGCTGGCCGCGGCCAGGCATCTCGACGTTGCCGTCGATGACCTCGGGATCGCCTCCGGCCGGCCAGATGCTGACGAAGGCACCGCCGAGGGCACTGACGATGCCGGGCTCGGTGCCCATGGCCGCGACCATCGAGGCGATGGCGGCATCGACGGCATTCCCACCGGCGTCGACCGCGGCGAGTCCGGCATGGACGGCCACGGGCCCGGTCGCGGCAACCGCCACCTGTCTGCTCACGCTGCGATTGTGCCGTGCCGCGGGCCGGTCCGCGTCCTGCTCGGTGGACTAGCCCGTGGTGGCGCCGGAGAGCCGACGCCGGGCCAGGCTCTCCTGCGCCATCCGGCGCAGCGACACCAGCACCGGCTCCGTCAGCAGGGTGCCGAGCACGGCATACGTCGTGGCGCCCTCCCGGGTGAGCCCGCCCATCGAGGAGAGGTCGGCGCGCGCGATGTCGGCGGCCGCCCGGACGTAGACCTCGAGCACGTCGTCACCGAGCGGCTGCCCGGCGGCGTCCATCGCGTCGAGTGCCGCCGCCAGGGCGCGCGCGTGGCGGCCGCCGGCCTCGACGCGCCAGCGGTGCCGGCGGACCAGCCGCGCCACCCGCTCCTGCGCGGCCACCGAGGGCTCGGTGGCCGGGTCCGGCGAGAGCTCGGTGTGGGCGCTGCCGATGGCGGCGTCGAGCGCGAGGGTGTCGTCGTCCACGGTCGCCAGCACGGTGCGGACACGGGCCAGGCTCATCCCCGCCACGTCGACCAGCGCGCGGATCAGCCGCAGCCGCTCGACGTGCCGCTCGTCGTAGCGGGCGCGGGTGGCCCCGGTCGCCTCCCCCGGTGGCAGCAGGCCCTCGCGCAGGTAGTACTTCACCGTCGGCACCGGCACCCCGCTGCGCTCCGACAGCTCCGACATCCACATGGCGGCATCTTGACACATTGGATCGTTGGCTATCCAATATTGGAGAGTTCACTATCCAAGGGAGGCGCCATGTTGTCGGAGGAGAGCCAGGCCCTGGCCGGCATCCTGCTGCTGTCGCTCGTCACCGTCGAGACCGGCGGCCTCTACCTGCTGAAGATCGTCCGGGGCCGCGCCGAGGTGACACCGTTCCAGGAGAAGTTCGCCCGGGCCGGCCACGCCCACGCCGCCGTCCTGCTGCTGCTCGCCCTGGTCTGCCAGCCCTTCGTCGACGCCAGCGGCCTCGACGGCGCGCTCGGCTGGCTGGCTCGCTCGGGGGTCGCCGCCTCGGCTCTGCTCATGCCCGGGGGCTTCTTCTTCTCCTCGATGGGCGCCGGTCGCACCCGGCCCAACGGGTTCATCGCGCTCGTCTTCGCGGGTGCGGCACTGCTCGCCGTGAGCCTGACGACCCTGGGCCTCGGACTCCTCCTGCCGTCGAGGTGACAGCGCCCGGATTGTTGGGTCGTCATCACCTCGACCGGGTCAGGGGGTGAAAGCCTCCCGAAAGCGCGCGAGGGCCGCCTCGCTGGCCCCCGAGGCGAAGGCCTCGAGGCCGACCGTCCCGGTGTAGCCCATCGCGGCGAGGGCCCGGGCCACGGCTGGGTAGCTGATCTCGCCGGTCCCCGGCTCGCACCGGCCGGGCACGTCGGCAACCTGGATCTCGCCGACCCACGGCAGGGCCTGGCGGCACAGCTCGATGAGGTTCCCCTCGCCGATCTGCGCGTGGTAGAGGTCGAGCATCAGCCGCAGGTGGGGACTGTCCACGTCGCGCACCAGGGCCAGGCAGTCGGCAGCGGTCGCGAAGGGGACGCCGGGGTGGTCGACGGCCGTGTTGAGGTTCTCGAGCACGAAGGTGACGCCCGCGCGCTCGCCGAGCTCGGCGACGCGCGCGAGGGTGTGCCGTGCGGTCAGCCACATCGGGCCGGTCACCGCGACCTCGGGTCGGACGGGAAGGCCGTCGCTGTCGAGGCCCGTGCCGTGCAGGTTCAGCCTCGGGATGCCCAGGCGCTGCGCGACGGGGACGGACTTCTCCGCGCCGGCGAGCAGCTCATCGGCCCCCTCGGGGTCGCTGAGCCTGCCGCTGGTGTAGCCCGTCATCGACGAGAAGACCACGCCCTCGTCGCGCAGGGCGGCCAGGGCGTCGATGTCGTGTCGGGTCCAGTCCCAGATCTCGACCTCGAAGCCCAGGTCGCTGATCCGCCTGATCCGCTCGGTGACAGGCAGGTCGAGGAAGACCATCTCCGAGCTGACCGCGAGCGTGAAGGGGCAGGTCGTGGCTGCGTCGGTGCTCATGCCGACGGCTCCCGGTCGGTGTCCCGCACCGGCACCGTCCCGCCCCTCTCGACGGACTCGACGCAGGCGAGGGCGATGCGCAGGGCGGCACGGGCGTCCTCTCCGGTCACCGCTGGGGGACGGCCCGATCGCACGGCCTGGCAGAAGGCGGCGAGCTCGCCGGCGTACGCGTCCGGGAAGAGCTCGGTGTCGGCGCGGCGCGTGGGCCGGGCGACGCCGGCGCTGGTCCAGTGCGCCATGGTGAGCTGGGCAGGGGTGCCTGCGGTGACCATTCCGGCCGAGCCGAACGCCTCTGCGCGGACGTCGTAGCCGTAGGCCGCGGCGAAGCTGGCCTCGGCGACCGCGATCGCGCCGTTGTCGTAGCGGATCGTGACCACCGCCGTGTCGAGCAGCCCGCCGGCCTTGAAGTCGGGGGCGACGAGGGCGTCGGCCATGGCGCTGACCTCGACGGCCGTGGCGCCGGGGTTGAGCCAGTTGAGGGTGTCGAAGTCGTGGATCAGGGTCTGGGTGAAGATCGTCCACGGCGGGACCGCACCGGGGTTCGCCAGACCCGGGTCGCGGGTGAGCGAGCGCAGGAGCTGCGGGGTGCCGATGCCCCCGTCGGCCACGACCTGGCGGGCCGCGGCGAAGTCCGCCGCGAACCTGCGGTTGAACCCGACCTGCAGCGGCACCCCCGCCTCCCGGCACGCGCGGATGGCGCGGTCGGCGTCGTGCAGCGTCATGGCCATCGGCTTCTCGACGAAGACGGCCTTGCCTGCGCGCGCCGCGGCCACCACGAGGTCGGCGTGGGCGGTGCTGGCGCTGGTGATGGCCACCGCCTCGACGCGCGGGTCGTCGACCAGGGCCTGCGGGTCCTCGCACGCCTCGGCACCGAGGGCGCCGGCGAGCCGGGCGGCAGCCCCCGCCGCGGGGTCGGCGACCAGGACCAGCTCCGCGCCCGGCAGGCGCCGGGCCAGCGTCGTCGCGTGGTAGGTGCCGATGCGGCCGGCGCCGATCAGGCCGAACCGCAGGGGGCGCTGGTGGGTCATGGTCACTCCTTCGTCGGGTCCGGTGGAGAGCGCGCCACATCGGACTAGAGCGCTCTAGTTTTCTAGTGAAGCCGTTGCCCCCGCCCAGGTCAAGGTCTGAGGCCTACGAATCTGGAGCGCTCTAGTTAGACTCCACCCCGTGAGCACCGCGAAGCCGACGATGGAGGACGTCGCCACCCGAGCCGGTGTCTCGCGTGCGCTGGTCTCGATCGTCTTCCGCGGCGTGCCGGGCGCCTCCGCCGCCACCCGCGAGCGCGTCCTCGCCGCCGCGCGCGACCTCGACTACCACCCCGACACCCGGGCGAGCAGGCTCGGCAGGAGCCGCACCCGCACGGTCGGCGTGGTCTTCGGCGTGGGGCACGCGTTCCACGGCGACCTCATCGACGGCCTGTACGCGGCGGCGGGAGCTGCCGACTACGAGGTGGTGCTGAGCGGCGTCACGCGTCGCCGCAGCGAGTGGACGGCGGTGCAGACGCTGCTCGCCGAGCGCTGCGAGGCCCTGGTGCTGCTGGGCAGCGGCCTGGCGCCCGCGGAGATGGCACGGCTGGCCGGTCGCCTCCCGGTGGTGAGCGTGGCGCGGCGGGTGCGGGCGTCGGGCGTCGAGGTCGTCCGCACCGACGACGCCGAGGGCCTGCGCCAGGCCGTCGGCCACCTCGCCGCGCTGGGTCACACCAGGATGGCTCACCTCGACGGCGGCACGGTGGCCGGCGCGAGCCAGCGGCGGCAGGGGTTCCGCTCGGCCCTGCGCCGCCTCGGGCCGGACGCCCGCGGCGTGGAGCTGGCCGGTGGACTGACGGAGGCCGCCGGCGCTGCCGGCGCCGCGGCATACCTGGCCCTGCCCGACCCCCGCCCGACAGCGGTCACGGCGTTCAACGACCGGTGCGCCCTCGGGTTCATCGACACGGTGCGGCGCGCGGGGCTGCGGGTCCCCGAGGACGTCTCGGTCGTCGGCTTCGACGACATCGCCTCCGCCGCGTACCCCCACATCGGCCTGACGACGGTGCGGCAGGACGCCGACCGGCTCGGCGCCCTCGCCGTGGAGCGGATCTGCGCCCGGCTCGACGACGGCGAGACCGAGGCCCGTGAGCTGGTGGTGCCGCCGTCGCTCGTGGTCCGCACCAGCACCGCCGAGCCGCTCCGATGACCTTCGGCACCGTGCTGCTCCTGGGCGTCGCCGCCTTCCTGGTCGGCTACGCCAAGACCGCGATCGGCGGCCTGGCCAGCATCTCGATCGCCATCTTCGCCATCGTGATGCCGACGAGGGAGTCCACCGCCGCGATCCTGCTGCTGCTCATCGTCGGCGACGTCGTCGCCGTGTGGCACTACCGCCACGACGCCGATCTCTCGCTCCTCAGGCGACTCATCCCGGCGGTCCTCCCGGGCCTGGTGCTGGGCGCACTCTTCCTCGCCGTCGTCGACGACACCGTGCTGCGCCGGTCGATCGGCGCGCTGCTGCTCGTGATGGCTGCCCTGCAGCTCGCGCTGCGCTGGCGGTCACCGGACACCACGGCCGTCGGCGAGTCCCACGCGGCGGCGCTCGGCACCGGGCTGGGTGCCGGGTTCGCCACGATGACCGCCAACGCCGCCGGCGCGGTGATGACCCTCTACCTCGTCGCACAGGGCGTCGAGAAGCGGCGGTTCCTCGGCACGGGTGCGCTGTTCTTCTTCGGGGTCAACCTGTGCAAGGTGCCGTTCAGCGCCGGCCTGGGGCTGTTCGGGGCCCAGACGCTGAGCCGCACCGCCGTCCTCGCCCCCGTGGTCGTCGTCGGGGCCTGGGCCGGCCTGCACACGGCACGTCGGCTCAGCCAGGCGCGGTTCGACCAGGCCGTGCTGGTGGCGACGATCGTCTCCGCGCTGGCCCTCGTGCTGCGCTGACAGCGGCGTGGTCAGTCCGGCAGCAGCCTCGCGGGCAGGTTGTACGGGGTGACCACCTCGACGTTGGCCGGCACGGACGTGGGTGCGCCGGGCAGCAGGCGGTGGTGGCGCAGGACCTGGCGGATGGCGCGCCGCATGTCGGCGTTCAGGTCGTGGTGCAGCACCGCGGAGAGCGCTCCGGCCCGCAGCAGCTCCACGTTGTCCTGGTCGAGGTCGTGCCCGACGAAGGCAGCGCACCGACGACCGGCAGCCCGGAACGCCGCCACCGTCGCCCGGTTGCCGCCACCCACGGAGTAGACGGCACAGGCCGCCGGGTGACGGGCGAGCGCCTCGGTCACGAGGGCGCCGAGTGCCTCGTCGAGGCCGTCGGAGTCGGCCACCACATGCACGTCGCGGCCCGGGTCGAGCCGGTCGAGGGTCTGCTCGAAGGCCTCCGCCCGCTCCCGCTCGCCGAAGAACGCCGAGCGGCTGAGGGTGAGGAGCACGTCGCCCTCGCGCCCCTCCAGCCACCGCGAGAGCAGGTATGCCGCGGTGGCACCGGCGGCGGCGTTGTCCAGACCGATGTAGGCCACGCGCTGGCTGTCGCGCACGTCCGTGACCAGGGTGACGACCGGGATGCCGCGGGCCCGCAGGCGACGGGCCGCTGCCGCCACATCGGGGTGGTCGGGCGCCTTGAGCAGCACGCCATGGGACGTGCGCCCGCGGGTTCCCACCGCATCGAGGGCGGCGACGGCGGCAGCCGGGTCCGCACTCTCGCGCAGGTCGAACCGGGCACGCACGACCGCCGGGCGTGCCGCCGGGAGCTCCGCCTCGAGCGCCTCACGCACCGCACCACTGAAGCGGGCCGGCGCCTGCATCACGACGTCGAGGACGAGGGTGCGGGCGCCGAGCCGCAGCTGGGTCTGCTGGCGGTCGAGGTCGAGCACGGCCTGCTCGACCGCGCGGACGGCGCGCGCACTCACCCCCGCGCGCCGATGGAGCACCCGGTCGACGGTGGCCTGCGAGAGCCCCGACTGCTCGGCGATGTCGCGCAGCCGGTGGGACCTCGCCGTCGGTCGTCCGGAACGGGGCATGGGCCGAGGCTACGCCCCTCGCTGAGGTGTTTTTGAGGTCTTTGCGCTGACCGGCACCACCCGTCGCGCGCCCATGCTGGAGGGCAGGACACCGCCGTCCCCGACGATCGGAGCACACCATGGGCACGACCCACCACGCACCCACCACGCCCGCCTGGATCAGCGCCGGCGACTGCCGCCTGCCCGACCTGCTCGCCGTGCTGGAGGAGCAGACCCGGCTCGACGACTACCCCCACGCCAGCCGCGTGGAGCAGCAGGTGCTCGTCTACGACGCAGCCACCCTGCGAGCCCAGCTCGCCGACCCTGCCGTGGGGCGCGACGTGCGGGCCGAGCTCGCCCGAGCGCTCTCGACCGGCCCCGGCATCGTGGTCTTCGCCGGCGCGTTCGACGACCACGGCGTGCTCGACCGCACGACCGCTGCGTTCAACCGGATGATCGCCGACCAGCACAGCAGGGGGACCTCAGCCGGCGACCACTTCGCGAAGCCGGGCGCCAACGACCGGGTCTGGAACGCCCTCGAGAAGCTCGCGGTCACCGACCCCGAGGCCTTCGTCGCGTACTACGCCAACGACATCGTCGCGCTGGCCGCGACGGCCTGGCTCGGGCCCGGCTACCAGGTCACCTCACAGGTCAACGTCGTCAACCCCGGCGGCGAGGGCCAGACGGTGCACCGCGACTACCACCTCGGCTTCCAGTCCGACGAGGTGTGCGCGGAGTACCCGGCGAGCGTGCACGCGCTCTCCCAGGTGCTCACGCTGCAGGGCGCCGTCGCGCACTGCGACATGCCAGTGGTCTCCGGCCCGACGCTCTACCTGCCGCACAGCCAGAAGTACTCCCACGGCTACGTCGCCTACCGACGCCCCGACTTCCAGGAGTACTTCGTCGCCCACCACATCCAGCTGCCGCTGACCAAGGGCGACGCGGTCTTCTTCAACCCCGCGCTGTTCCACGCCGCGGGGTCCAACCACTCCAGCGACGTCAAGCGCATGGCCAACCTTCTGCAGATCTCCTCCGCCTTCGGACGGGCCATGGAGACGGTCGACCGCGAGCGCGTGGTCAACGCCGTCTACGACGCGCTGCTCGTCGCGCGGGCCAACGGGCTGTCGGACGAGGGCCTGGCCCACGTCGTCGCCGCCAGCGCGGAGGGCTACTCCTTCCCGACGAACCTGGACCGCGACCAGCCCATCGGCGGCCTGGCACCGCAGACCCAGGCCGAGCTGGTGGCGCAGGCCGTCCGCGAGGGAGTGGACGGCTGGGGCCTGCGGGCTCGCCTGGCTGCCCAGGCCGCGACGAGGCTCAGCCACTGAGCTCCCCGGCCCGGCCCCCCGGCCTCCGCCTCCCGCCTCCCGTTCGGGGTATTCGCGCGCGCTACTGCACTCGCGGATACCCCGAACCAGCGGGATGAGGAGGGCCCGTGGTGCCGCGCACGACCAGGTGCGGCTCGAGGACGACGTCGACGTGCTCGGTCCGGCTCCCCTCGAGCCGCTCGACCGCTGCCGCGACGGCGGCCTCGGCCATGGCCTGGGGCGACTGGCTCACGGTCGTCAGCTCGACCGTGCCGAGGCGCGCGAGGGGGCTGTCGTCGTAGCCCACGACGGAGACCTGATCGGGGACGCCGATCCCGTCTCGCCGGAACCGGTCGAGGAGCCCGAGGGCACAGCGGTCGTTGAACGCGACGAACGCCGTGGGTGACCCGGAGGTCGGGGCACTCGCCGCCCGTGCGCCGTCCTCCTCGGTGGCACCCCCGGCCACGACCTCCACCGCGTCGGGGCCGAGCAGGCGGCGCACCGCGTGGCGGTAGCCCTGCCGTCGCAGCGTGGCGATCGGGCCGCGCGGCCCGTCGACGAACGCCACCGCCCGGTGTCCGAGTCCGACCAGGTGCTCGACCGCCAGGCCCACGCCCACGTCGTCCGCCGCCCGCACGACATCCACGCCGGGCGCGGTCAGCCGCCGGCCGATGACCACGACGGCGCGCTGGGCCCCGAGCCCTGCCAGCTCGGCCTCCGCCATCGCCGGGCCGAGCAGCAGCAGCGCCTCACACCGGAAGTCGAGCAGCGACTCCACCGCGTGGTTTTCGGTGCGGGCACGGGTCAGCGGGCTGACGACGACGTCGTAACCCCGCGCGTCGGCAGCGAGGTGGATCTCCTCGAGCAGCTCGGCGTGGAACGGGCTGCTGACGTCCATCGTCACGCCGAGCAGCTGGGTCCTGCGCCGGGCGAGCAGGCTCGCGGTGCGGTCGGGCCGGTAGCCGAGCTCGTCCGCCGCCGCCAGCACCGACTCGCGGGTCTGCTGACTCGGGCCCGGCTTCCCGCGCAGCACGAGGGAGGCCGAGGCGGTCGACACCCCGGCACGGGCGGCGACGTCCTCGAGGCGCGGACGGACCGGAAGGGACGGCATACGGCTCCTTTGTCAGCACAAACCCTTGACAGGGGTCCGCGGCGGTGGCAACACTGTGGACGTCATCTTAAAGCGCTTTAAGCGTCACCGCCACCATCGCCCGTCTGGTGTTCAGAGAGGCACATCATGACCAGCTCCCCCATCGGCGTCGCCGTCATCGGCGCCGGCATGGCGGGCCGGGCCCACTGCGCCGGCTACCGCTCCGCCCCCACCCTCTTCGACCCGCCACTCCCGCCGATCCGCTACGTGTCGGTGGTCGACGCAGACGAGGGCGTCGCCAAGGACGCTGCCACCCGCTACGGCTTCGAGCGGCACGGCACCGACTGGCACGAGCTCCTCGAGGACGACGAGGTGCAGGTCGTCAGCGTGGTCGTGGCGAACCAGCTGCACCGCCCACTCGTCGAGGCGCTGCTCGGGGCGGGCAAGCACGTCCTGTGCGAGAAGCCGCTCGCACCCAGCATCGAGGACGCGCACGCGATGATCGCCGCGGCGCAGGCGCACCCCGACCTCGTCACCGGCACCGGCTTCGTCTACCGGCGGCAGCCCGCCGTCGCGGCGATCCGTGACCTGCTGCAGGCCGAGCTCGGCGAGGTGTCGCACTTCAACGGCCGCTACTGGTGTGACTACGCCCGCAGCGCGCAGACGCCGATGGCCTGGCGCTACAAGGGCGGCCCCGGCACCGGCGCGCTCGCCGACATCGGCAGCCACCTCATCGACCTCTCGGAGTTCGTCTGCGGCCCCATGGCGAGCGTCAGCGGCGCCACCTTCACGACCAAGGTCACCGAGCGCTTCGTCGCGGTCGGCACGACCTACGGGCACGCCAGGGCCGAGCTCAGCGACGTCTCGGAGCCGGTGGAGAACGACGACGTGGCCACCTTCACGGCGCACTTCGCCTCCGGAGCCGTCGGCACCTTCTCGATCTCGCGGATCGCCCCCGGCCACGCCAACTCGCTCGCCTTCGACCTCATGGCCGAGCACGGCGGAGCGAAGTGGGACATGGACCGGCCCGCGGAGTTCTCCGTCATCCGCCGGCTGCGCGGCGACGGGTTGGACGGCTACAACCAGGTCCTCGCCGGGCCGGCCCACCCGTACGTCAAGGGCGGTCTGCCGATGGACTTCCCCGGCTGCTCCTTCGGCGTCGGCGACCTCTTCGGCTACCAGGCCCGCGCCTTCCTCGAGCAGGTCGCCGGCATCGAGGGCCTGCCGCCGGTCGCGACGTTCGAGGACGGCCTGCGCGACCTCACCGTCATCGACGCCGTTGCCCGCTCGGCCGCCGCCGGCGGCGCCGCCGTCGACGTCACCCCCTGACAACCCCCTGACAACCCCTGACAACCCCTGACAACCCGACAAGCCTCAGCAAAGGACCACCACCATGTACCTCGGCGCCTACAACGCCTGCCTCGCCGACAAGCCGCTGGGCGAGGCCCTCGACCTCATCGCCGGACTCGGCCTGACCAGTGTGGAGGTCAACTCCGGCGGCTTCCTGCCCCCGATCCACCTGCCCGTCGAGCGACTGCGCGAGAGCGAGGACGCCCGCCAGGAGTACCTCGGCGAGTTCTCCTCCCGCGGGCTGACGCTCACCGCCCTCAACTGCAACGGCAACCCGCTCCACCCGCAGGCCGACTTCCCGCACCGCCAGGACCTCCTCGACTCCATCGAGCTCGCCGCCCTGCTCGGCGTCAAGCGGGTGATCACCATGTCCGGCACTCCGGGGGTCGACCCCGGTTCCACCCAGCCGGCCTGGAACCCGCTGCCGTGGTGGAGCCCGTTCCTCGACGTGCGCGACCACCAGTGGGGCGTGGCCGTCCCGTTCTGGAAGGACGTCCAGACCCGGGCCGCCGACGTCGACGTCAGGGTCGCGATCGAGATGCACCCCGGCAACATCGTGTTCAACCCCTCGACGCTGCACCGCCTCGTCGAGGAGGTCAACGCCACCCACGTCGGTGCCGAGATGGACCCGAGCCACCTGTTCTGGCAGGGCATCGACCCCGTCCTGGCGGTGGCCGACCTCGGTGAGCTCGTCTACGTCGCAGCCGCCAAGGACACCCGGGTCAACGAGGCGGCCAAGGTCAACGGCGTGCTCGACGACCGGTTCACGCGGGTCGCGGAGGGCGAGCCCGGCTACCTGCCGCTCGGTGGCGGCACCACCCTGAGCGGCTGGCCGACCGGCTCGTCGTGGGACTTCGTCGCCGTCGGGCGCGGCCACGACACCGCCTACTGGACCGAGTTCCTCCGCGCCCTGGCCAAGATCGACCCCGACATGCCGGTCAACATCGAGCACGAGGACCTCGAGCTCGACCAGATGGAGGGGCTGCGGTTCGCCGCCAACACCCTCATCGAGGCCGAGAAGGCGCTGTGACCCAGGACCACCCGCCCGGCTCGACTGCTGCCCCTGTCGAACCGGTGCGCATCGGCGTCCTGGGTGCCGCCCGCATCGCCGAGCTCAGCAT
>NZ_DATBMI010000140.1:0-11445 GCF_036554925.1 Pedococcus sp. | reverse complement strand
GGACGCCGCCCTCGGCGTGGGCAAGGTCGAGGACTTCACCTGGAAGGGCCTGCTCGACTTCACCACCTGCACCGAGTGCGGCCGCTGCCAGAGCCAGTGCCCGGCGTGGAACACCGACAAGCCGCTCTCCCCCAAGCTGCTGGTGATGACGCTGCGCGACCACGCGCACGCCAAGGCCCCCTGGCTGCTGGCCACCGAGGAGGACCGCACGGCTTTGGGCGAGGCCAGCGCGGACGGGAACGGCCTCGCCTCCGCTGCCGTTCTCGCTGAGGTGCCCCTCGTGGGCGGGACCGGGTATGCCGCGGACTCGCCGCTCGCGGCATACAACCCGCACGGCCCGGAGGCCGTGATCGACCAGGACGTCCTGTGGTCGTGCACCACCTGCGGCGCCTGCGTCGAGCAGTGCCCGGTCGACATCGAGCACGTCGACGCGATCGTCGACATGCGCCGCTACCAGAACCTCATCGAGAGCGCGTTCCCCAACGAGCTCGGCGGGCTGTTCAAGAACCTCGAGAACAAGGGCAACCCGTGGGGCATGGCCGCACGGGCCCGCCTCGACTGGGCCAAGGACCTGCCGTTCCAGGTCAAGATCCTCGGCCAGGACGTCGAGTCCGCCGACGAGGTGGACTACCTGTTCTGGGTCGGTTGCGCCGGCGCCTACGAGGACCGCGCCAAGAAGACCACCCGCGCCGTGGCCGAGCTGCTCGACACCGCCGGGGTCTCCTTCGCCATCCTCGGCGACGGCGAGACCTGCACCGGCGACTCCGCCCGCCGCGCCGGAAACGAGTTCCTCTTCCAGATGCTGGCGCAGCAGAACGTCGAGGTGCTCAACGAGGCCGGGGCGACCAGGATCGTCGTGACCTGCGCGCACTGCTTCAACACCATCAAGAACGAGTACCCGCAGCTCGGCGGGCAGTACGAGGTGTTGCACCACACGCAGCTGCTGAACCGGCTCGTCCGCGACAAGTTGCTCGTCCCGGTCGCCCGCCCCACCGACCGGCCCGGCATGTCGTCGACCAAGGACGTCGCCTCCACCGCCGACACGGTCACCTACCACGACCCGTGCTACCTCGGTCGCCACAACGGCGTCTACGCCCCGCCGCGCGAGCTGATCGGCGCGCTGCCGGGCGTGGAGCTCAAGGAGATGGAGCGCACGAAGGAGAAGTCGTTCTGCTGCGGCGCCGGCGGTGCCCGGATGTGGATGGAGGAGAAGCTCGGCACCCGGATCAACATGAACCGCACCGAGGAGGCGCTGGCGACCGGCGCCGAGCGCATCGCCATCGGCTGCCCGTTCTGCCGGGTGATGATCTCCGACGGCCTGACCCAGAAGCAGTCCGAGGGACAGGGCGAGCAGGTCGAGGTCGTCGACGTCGCCCAGATGCTCCTCGCGGCCGTCCGCCGCGGCGACGGCGGCCAGCCCGCGCCTGCCGAGGTCGCCGAGCCCACCCCGGACCCCGAGCCGGAGCCCGCCCCCACCGCCTGACCCGGCTGGGAGCAGGGCCAGGGCCGGTATGCCGCGTGGGCGGCATACCGGCCCTCCTCACGTCACGGTGCGGGTCAGGTGTGGTCGACCATGAGGGCCGCGAGCCGCGCCCGGGAGCTGATGTCGAGCTTGCGGAAGATGTGCGCGAGGTGGGCGTCGACCGTGCGCGGCGAGACGAAGAGCTGCTCGGCGATCTGCCGGTTGGTCAGCCCCTGCGCGACCAGCATGGCGACGGTGCGCTCGGTGCGGGTGAGCAGCGCGAGGGGTGAGGCGTCCTCGGCCCCGCCGCCGCTGTGCTCGCGGAAGAGCGCGGTCACGGCCTCGAGCCCGGCCCCCGTGAACTGGCCGCCGACGACCCAGTCCGCGGGGCACCCCCGGTGCGGCGTGCCCTTCGCCGGTGGGAGCCCGGGCCGCTGGCGCGACACGGCCCGGCGGCTCGTCCGGAGCGCCTTGGCCGCGGCGGTGCACCGGCCCGCCGCGGAGCTGCCCTCGGCCACGAGTGCGCGGTCCAGACCCTCGAGGGCATCTGCGGCGCGCAGCGGGAAGCCCAGCTCGGTCGCCTGGCGCAGCGCCCCGAGGTAGGCCGAGACGGCCTGCGCCATCTCGTCGCACGCGACCAGGGCGTCGCCCAGCAGGAGCCGGGCCTCCACGCCGTCACGGCCGAGGCGGATGCTGTCGGCCAGGACGATGATGTCGGCAGCCAGACCGGCCGCCCGGTGGCACTCCCCCGCCGCGCCCAGCTCGCGGGCCGCCTGGAGCTGGACGCCGAGCCGCACACCCCACGGGAGGGACTCGTGGTCCACGGCACGGGGGTGGCGGGTGGGGACCACGGAGCGGTAGAGCGTGTCGGCGAGCAGGGCGATGCGGTCCTCGGCGAGCTCCACCGCGTGCTCACGGGCCGCGCGGGCGATGGCGGCGGCCTCGACGGCGCGGCCCTGCTCCGCGGCGATGACCCCCATGAGGATCCGGGCGGACAGCGCCATCCACTGCTCGTCCCTCGACGCGTCCCGCATGACGAGGTCGGCGAGCGCCTCGGCGTCGTCGAACTCACCCCGCCAGACGTGGATGTCGACCAGGGTCCGGCGGAGCTGGCGCACGACGTAGGGGTCCTCGGACCCCAGGGCGAGGCCTCGCTCCACCTCGGCACGGGCGGCGTCCAGCGCCCCGGCGTCGAGGTGCATCTCGGCGCGGATGGAGGCGTTGCGCGCCTTCTGCCGGTCGGCGTCAGGGCCGATGACGGCGAAGCGCTCGGCGCGGTCCAGCAGCGCCAGCCCCTCGTAGGTCCCCCGCACCTCGGAGGCGCAGATGCCCGCCCGCCGGGCGACCTGGGAGCCGATGTCGGCGGGACCGTCGCCGCTCTCGAGCACGGCCTCGAGGATCTCGACGGCCTCGCGGGCACGCATGGCGGTGTACAGCGAGGAGAAGATGTTGTTGGCCAGGCGGTAGCCGAGGGGGCGGGTGGCTGGGTCGGCGCAGGCGGCCGCGATGGCCTGCCGGATGACGCCGAGCTCGGCGAGCCACGCCTCGTCCGCGGCGCCGCTCATGCCGTCGGACGGCGTCACGCGCTCGGCCCACCGCAGCAGGCCGGCGAGGGCGTCGTCCCGGTCCGTCGTGTCGCGCACGAGGATTCGACCGCAGCTGCGGATCGGGGCCAGCATGTCGAACCGCCCGTCGGGGTGGACCTCGACCAGGCTCCGCCGGGCCAGGCCCGATGCGAGCTGGGCCGCCTCCGCCCTCGACGCGCCCGTGATGTCCGCCAGCACGTCGAGGCTGACCGGCTGCTCCATCACGGCGAGCCGCCGGAACGCCCGCTTCTGCTGCTCGTCGAGGAGGGCGTACGACGCCATGACGGCCTCGGCCAGCGAGGCGGTGGGCGTCACGTCGGAGACGCCGACGAGGGCGATCTGCACCCCGAGCTGCTCGATGAGCAGTGGCAGGCCGCCGCTGGCCTGCAGCAGCCGGCGGACGTTCTGCTCGTGCTGTGTGAGGTCGACCGGGTGGCCGCCGGCCGAGGCGATGCGGGCCAGGAAGAGCTCGACCGCGGGGCCCTCGAGCGGCTGGCCGCGCCGGGGCACGGGCAGCGGGCCGAGGCGGACGACCTGCTCGTGGGGCTTGCCGGCGACCGTGACCGCGGTGCACAGCAGGCGGAAGCCCTCGGTCGCCTCGACGAGGTCCTCGCAGAGGTCGCCAAGGCCGTCGATGGCGTCGACTCCGTCGAGGATGAGCAGCAGGTCCTGGCCGTCGAGCGACCGCTTGAGCGCCAGGAAGGGGGAGTCACCCGGTGCGACGTCCGCGCCGAGCGCGTCGAGGCAGGCGGTGACGACCTCGTCGGCCCCGGGAAGGTCCCGCGCTGCCACCCAGACCGTGCGCGGCTGGGCGACCGCCGCGTGCCGGGCCAGCAGCGTCTTGCCGCACCCGGGCGCGCCGGTCAGGGTCACCCACCGGCCGGAGCCCAGCAGGCTCTCGACCCGGTCAAGGGTGTCCCCCCTCCCCACGCACGGCGTCAGCACCGCATCAGGCTATCGAGCCCGTCGTCGAATATCGGTGAAACCACCGATGCCATCGGACGCCGCACCCGGGCACTCTGTGACCAGACCAGCCAGGGGCCGGTGTTCGGGAGGCGCGGAGGGGCGTCCCCCGAGCACCGGGGCTGGGCCAAGGGCGGTTCGGGGATTTCCGCCACAGAAGAGCCGGATGCAGCCCGGGGGAGCCGCATCCGGCTCTTCCGCGTACGACCCGTCGCGACCTCAGCCGGCTCTTGCGCGGACGTCAGGCGAGGCCGTTGGCCTTGAGGAACTCCGCGGCGACGGCGTCGGCGTCCTTCTTGTCCGTGACGACCTGGGCCAGCAGGTCGGTCAGGGTCTTGGTGTCGAGCTTGGCGGAGACGGCGTTGAGCGCCCCCTCGATGGTGGGGTTCACCTTGGCCTTGGTGGCCAGCGGAACGACGTTCTGCGCCGCGAAGAGGCTCTTCGGGTCCTCGAGCACGACGAAGTCGTTGGCCGGGATGCTCGGGTCGGTGGTGAAGATGTTGGCGGCGTCGACCTGGCCGTTCTTCAGGCCGTTCACCGACAGCGGGCCGCCGGCGTCGAGCGGCTTGAACTCCTTGAACTCGAGGTTGTAGACCTTCTTCAGGCCGGGCACGCCGGTGGGCCGGGTCTTCCACTCCGGCGGACCGCCCAGGACGAGGTCCTGCGACTTGCCCTCGAGGTCGGCGATCGACTTCAGCTGGAGCTTGTCGGCGGTCGCCTTGGTGACCACCACGGCGTCCTTGTCCTCGGCCGCGGACTTCTCGAGGACGGTGAGGGTGTCGGGCAGGGCCGCCTGCAGCTCGGTGTACACACCCTCGGAGTCGGTGGCCTTGGCGTCCTTGTTGAAGTACTGCGCCAGGACGCCGGTGTACTCCGGGATGAGGTCGATCGAGCCGTCCTGCAGCGCCGGGATGTACGCCTCCCGCGAGCCGATCTGGAGCTTCTTGGCGACGGTGACGCCCTTGGCCTCCAGGGCGCCGGCGTAGATCTCCGCGAGCAGCACGCTCTCGGGGAAGTCGGCGGAGCCGACGGTGATGGTGCCCGACCCGCCCGCGGGGCTGCTCGCGCTCCCGGTCGCGAAAGGGTCGGTCTCCTCGCTCGAGCCGCAGCCGGCTGCCGTCACGAGGGCGATGGCCGTGCCGATGGTCAGTGCGATCCTGCGTGTTCTCACGTGCCTGCTCCTTGATCGGTCAACCTGCTGGGGTCCATCCTCGCCTGCTCGTCCGGTACGCGCGACTGGTTCCGGGACGGAGTGATGCGACCGAAACCACCGCGGCCCGGTCCCGCTCGCCGTCCCGTGCGCCGCCCCGTGAGTCCCGGCGACACGGCATACCGCTGGACGATCGCGAAGGCGAGGTCGACGAGCAGGGCGACGACAGCGACGACCAGCGCACCCGCGGCCATCTGCGGGAAGTCCCGCGTGCGCAGCCCGTCGATGAGGAAGCGGCCGAGCCCGCCGAGCCCGACGATGGCGGCGATGGTTGCCGTGGCCACGATCTGGAGGGCGGCGGAGCGCAGCCCGGAGAACACGAGGGGCAGGGCGCACGGCAGCTCGACCCGCAGCAGCACGGCCGAGCCGGTCATGCCCATCCCCTTCGCGGCGTCGCGCGCTGCGGGGTCGACGCTCTCGACCCCGGCGTAGGCGCCGGCGAGGACCGGCGGGATCGCCAGCACGACGAGCGCGATGAGGCTCGGCACCAGGAACGCGGCGTCGCCCGTCAGCCGCGCACCGAAGAAGAGCGTGAGGAGAAAGAGGAGGCCGAGGCTCGGGATCGCCCGGGCCGCGCCGGCGAGGTTGACCACGACGACCCTCCCCCGGCCGGTGTGCCCGATGACGAGGCCGATGGGGATGGCGATGACGGCGGTGACGAGCAGGGCGACGGCCGAGTACCAGAGGTGCTCGAGCGTCCGCCGCGCCACGCCGTCCGGCCCTGACCAGTGCGCCGGGTCCGAGAGCCACCCGATGATGTCGCCGATCACGGTCGGGCCCCCGCCACTCGCAGCCAGGGCGTCAGGGCCCGGGTGACGCCGAGGATGGTGAGGTCGAAGAGCAGCGCGAGCAGGATGCAGCCGATGACGCCGACGACGATGGGGTCGTAGAAGGTGCGGTTGAAGCCGTCGGTGAAGAGCAGGCCGAGCTGGGGGATGCCGATGATCGCGCCCACGCTGACGATGCTGACGTTGCTGACGGCGGCGACGCGCAGCCCCGCGGAGATCACCGGCACCGCCAGCGGGAGCTCGACGGCGAAGAAGCGCCGCCCGCGCCCGAAGCCCATCGCCGTGGCCGCCTGGGCCGCGTCCTCGGGCACCGATCCCAGGCCGTCGGCGACGGTCCGCACCAGCAGGGCCACCGTGTAGAGCGTCATGGCGACGATGACGTTGGCGGTGTCGAGGATGCGGGTGCCGAGGATCCCGGGCATGAGGATGAACAGCGCGAGGCTCGGGATCGTGTACAGCAGGCCGAAGCCGGCCGTGAAGGGCAGGTAGAGCGGCCGGTACCGGCGGGCCATCCACCCCAGCGGCAGGGCGATGAGCAGACCGAGCAGGAGCGGCACCCCGGCGAGGTAGACGTGCTGCCAGGTGAGGTCCAGGACCTCGGGGATGTGGTCGAGGAACCAGGTCACGGTGCCGGGGCCCCGGGGTTGAGCGGGTCGGCCACCTCGGGCCTTTCGGCCTCCTCGATGGCCGTGAGCACCTCGTGGGCACGCACCGTGCCGGCGAGCGCGCCGGAGTCGTCGACGATGACGCCGCGACGGCTCGGCGAGGACAGCGCGGCGTCGAGGGCGGCCCGCAGCGGGCCGCTGGCCCTGGCCACGGTGCCCCCGCGGTGGAGCATCCGCTCGGTCACCTCGCCGTCGATGCGACGCGGCTCCACCCAACCGAGCGGGTGGTTGGCGTGGTCCACGACCAGGGCCCAGTCGCCGTCGACACCGGCCGCGCTCTCGCCGAGGGTGAGGGTGCGCTCCGGCCGCAGCGGCAGCCGAGGCGTGGGCTGGAAGCTCAGCGCGCGGTAGCCGCGATCGCGGCCGACGAAGTCGGCCACGAAGTCGTCGACCGGGTGGGCCAGCAGGTATGCCGGGTCGGCCAGCTGCGCGAGCCGGCCCCCCACCCGGAGCACCGCGACCTGGTCGCCGAGCTTGATGGCCTCGTCGATGTCGTGGGTGACGAAGAGGATCGTCTTGCCGAGCTCGGCCTGGAGCCGGAGGAACTCGTCCTGGAGCTGCTCGCGGACGACCGGGTCGACGGCGCTGAACGGCTCGTCCATGAGCATGACCGGCGGGTCGGACGCGAGTGCCCTGGCCACCCCGACGCGCTGCTGCTGGCCGCCGGAGAGCTGCGCCGGGTAGCGCCCGGCCATCGACTCGGGCAGCCCGACGCGCTCCATCAGCTCCCTGGCGCGGGCCTCGGTGCGCCGGCGGTCCCAGCCGAGGAGGCGCGGCACGGTGCCGATGTTGTCGAGCACCGTGCGGTGCGGGAAGAGTCCGGCGTGTTGGATGACGTAGCCCATGCCGCGCCGCAGGTCGGACTCCTTCATCCGCGCGGTGTCGTGGCCGTCGAGCGTGATCGTGCCGGCCGTCGGCTGGATCATCCGGTTGACCATCCGCAGCGAGGTCGTTTTGCCGCAGCCCGAGGGTCCGACCAGCACGGTGATCTGGCCGGTGGGGGCGGCGAAGCTCAGGTCGTCGACGGCCACGGTGCCGTCGGGGTAGCGCTTCGTCACCCCGTCGAAGGCGATCATGGCGCCAACGCTAACCGAGCGCGGCGGGCACGTGCTCGGCCAGGAACCTTGCGGACTCGCGGTGCCACAGCCCCGCCTGGCGCAGCATGCTGTGGGTCTCGCCCTCCACGGGGCGCCACGCCACGTCCGCGCCGAGGGCTGCCATCGCCTCCGCCATCGCCTTGGCGTTGCGTGGTGAGGTGATGCGGTCGCGGGTGCCGTGCATGACGAGGGCCCGCAGCCCCGGGTGGCTGCTGGCGACGTCGGTGCGCTCCACCCAGGGGGCCAGCGCGACGATGGCGCTGACGCGGGGGTCGCCTGCCAGCCGTAACGCGACCCTGCCACCCATCGAGTGGCCGAGGAGCCCGACGGGCACGCCGGGGTAGCGTGCGCCGACCTGCTCCAGGGCGTTCTCGGCGTCGGCGACGGGGCTGGCGTCCGACCCGTTCCAGCCGCGTACGGCGTACTTCAGCATCGCCACGGACAGCTGGTCGTCCTCGGCGGCGACGGCGCGCGCGAACGGCACCATCCTCAGCACGGGCAGGTTCCACCAGCTCGCCGGCACCCGGCTCTGGCTCTTGCCCCCGTGGAGGACCACCACGACGCCCCGGGCGCTGCTCGCCTCGTGGGTCCACTTCAGCTCAGCGCTGCTCACACCGGCCGTCCTTGCCTGCTCAGTCATCTCTGGCGGCGAGCACCTCACGCAGCCACGCGGCATACGTGCCTGCGGCTGCGGTGACGGGAACGGCCAGGATCTCGGGATTGTCGTAGGGGTGTTCGGAGCGGACGTGCTCGCGGATGCCCTCGAAGCGGTCCGCCGTCGTCTTGGCCAGCACGAGGTGCTCCTGGGCGGTCTCGACCGCGCCCTCCCACCAGTAGGTGGAGGTGATCGGACCCAGCACCTGGGCGCAGGCAGCCAGCCGCCGCTCGACCAACCCGGAGGCGATCGCCTGCGCCACCGCCGCGTCGGGTGCGGTGACGCGGACCTCGACGATCTGCTCGCTGCTGAGCCCGGCCTGCGCGTCGGGCCGCTGGTCCACCCCTGCGCGGGCCACGGGCCCTCAGACCTCGGTGCGGTGGAAGTTGGCGTAGGAGCGGCTCGCGGTCGGGCCGCGCTGGCCCTGGTAGTGCGAGCCGTACTTCGCGCTCCCGTAAGGGTTCTCGGCCGGGCTGGAAAGTCGGAAGAAGCAGAGCTGGCCGATCTTCATGCCCGGCCAGAGGATGATGGGCAGGGTCGCCACGTTGCTGAGCTCGAGGGTGACGTGCCCGGAGAAGCCCGGGTCGACGAAGCCGGCGGTGGCGTGCGTCAGCAGCCCGAGCCGCCCGAGCGAGGACTTGCCCTCGACACGCGCCGCGAGGTCGTCGGGGAGGCTGACGGTCTCGAGCGTCGAGCCCAGGACGAACTCGCCGGGGTGGAGCACGAAGCCGTCCTCGGGCTCCACCTCCACGAGCCGGGTCAGCTCCGGCTGGTCCTTGGCCGGGTCGATGACGGGGTACTTGTGGTTGTCGAACAGGCGGAAGAACTTGTCGAGCCGCACGTCGATCGACGACGGCTGGATCATGCCGGGGTCGTACGGGTCGAGCCGGACGCGGTCGGTGTCGATCTCGGCCTTGATGTCGCGGTCGCTGAGCAGCACGGGGGACACGCTATCGCGAGGGGTGTCCCGCGACCGGCCCGTCCGCGCCGGCCGCCACGTGGCGTCGGGAGACGAGGACGTGCTCGGCGACGGCCCCCGCCGCGACCACGCCGATGAGCAGGACCGCGAGCCCGGTCTCGAGGCCGAGCAGGGCGATGGCGACGGCGAACCCGCTGGTGGCCACCGCGGAGACCAGGGTCCGGGGGTCGCGGTCGGCAGCCGCGTGCAGTCCGGCGAGGGTGAGTGCGTAGATCGCCAGGGGTATGGCCAGGGCGAGAGCAGCGGCCCGGTCGGAGGCCACGGCGCTGCCCTGGACGACGTCGACGGCGGAGGCCAGCCCGGCCCCGACGGCGGCAACCGAGGCGAACACCAGCACGTGCGCGTAGCCGAACACCCACGTGATGCGCCGGCCCTGGCCGATGAGGTCGACGTGGTCGCGCTTGAAGTACAGCCACCACAGGGAGAACACCAGCAGCAACCCGCCGACGACCAGCAGCCACAGCTGCGGGCTGGGGCCGGCGCCGCCGGGTGCCGGGGCGGCGTGCCCGGCCGAGCCGGCGGCGGCGGGGTCGGACATCGCTCCCTGGATGGCCTGGACGCTGGCCAGGATCACCTCGCCGAGCACGATGATCGTGAAGAGCCCGTAGCGCTCGGCGACGTGGTGCGGGTGGAAGGGCGTTGGCGCGCCGACCCGTTCGGCCACCAGCGGCACGCTCAGCTCGGCCAGGACCAGGAGGAAGAACGTGGCCACCAGCAGCCGCTCGCCGTGCAGGAGCAGCCGGGCGATCCACAGGACCTGCACTACGGCGATCCCGCCGGCGTAGACCAGCGCGGTGCGTCGGCCCTCGGGGTGAGCCCTCGCCGCCCGCAGCCAGAGGGCGACCATGCCGAGCCGCATCACGGCATACCCCGCGACCACCACTCCCGACTGCCCGTCGTCGAAGAGGTCGGGGACCCCGGCGGCGAGCATCAGGGAGCCCGTCATGATCGTGAAGGTGAGCAGGCGGAACACGACGTCTTCGCTGTCGTAGGCCGAGGCGAACCACGTGTAGTTCATCCACGCCCACCAGATCGCGAAGAAGACCATGGCGTAGCCGACGACCGCCTCGAGGTGCCCGGCGCTGAGACCGTGGTGGAGCTCGGCGGCGGCGCTGGCGATCGCGACCACGAAGACGAGGTCGAAGAACAGCTCGAGCGGCGTGGCGACGCGGTGGCCCTCGGCAGGGTCGCGCGGGGCCATCGGCCGCGACCACGGGATCGCCCGCAGGCTGCTCACGCAGCGAACTCTACGTCGGCTTCCGTGGCGGCGTGCGCGGGCTGCTCGGGCCGGTGGCGGCGGGTATGCCGTGGGGCCTGGACCGCGGTCGTGCACCGTGTAGAGACGCGGTGGCGGGAGGGCCGCGGGGTTCGGTTAGACTGCCACGCGCACCGCCGCCGAGGCGGTGCCTGCCGGTGTAGCTCAATGGTAGAGCGCCAGCTTCCCAAGCTGGACACGCGGGTTCGATTCCCGTCACCGGCTCCAACGACAAAGCCGCAGGTCAGGGATTCGCTCCCCGCCTGCGGCTTTCCTCTTGTTGGCCCCCTGATCCCGCCGCGTGCCCTCTACGTGCCCAATCAGGAGCGCGTTCCTTGGCCTTCGTGCCCATTCCTGCCGCCCGGTCGAGACTTCTGGGAGGCGTCGATGAGGCTGTCCAGGGCGTCGGCAATCAGGCGGTCCCGGTCGGCCGTCCGGTGCTGGTAGATCAGTGCGGCCCGCATGCTGCTGTGACCCATCCGACCCATCAGCTCACGAGTACTTGCGCCCGACGCCGCCGCCAAGTGGTTGCCCGTATGTCGGAGGTCGTGGAGGTGCACCGCCTCATCCACGCCGGCCTTCCCCTTCGCAGCGCGCCAGACCTTCGTCCAATGACCGCGCCTCGGCGTGGAGCCCTTCGCCCCGACGAAGACCCGTCCATCTGGGCCGGGCTCGGCGAACTGCTCGAGGTGAGTCAGCAGCTCAGGGATCAGCCACTGCGGGAGAGCGACCGAGCGGACGCCCGCCTGGGACTTCGGTTCCTTGATGACCAGCTTGGACGCCAC
>NZ_DATBMI010000090.1:0-11617 GCF_036554925.1 Pedococcus sp. | reverse complement strand
GGAGTTCTCCGAGAAGCACACCGTCTCGCGGCTGTTCGGCTCGCCTCCCGGCTACGTCGGCTACGAGGAGGGCGGCCAGCTCACCGAGAAGGTGCGCCGCAAGCCGTTCTCGGTCGTCCTGTTCGACGAGGTCGAGAAGGCCCACCCGGACATCTTCAACAGCCTGCTGCAGGTGCTCGAGGACGGTCGCCTCACCGACTCCCAGGGCCGGATGGTCGACTTCAAGAACACCGTCATCATCATGACGACCAACCTCGGCACCCGTGACATCGCCAAGGGCGTCTCGCTCGGCTTCTCGGCCGGGCCCGACTCCCGCAGCGACTACGAGCGGATGAAGAACAAGGTCGTCGACGAGCTCAAGCAGCACTTCCGCCCCGAGTTCCTCAACCGTGTGGACGACACCATCGTCTTCCCGCAGCTGACCCAGGCCGAGATCGTGGCCATCGTCGACCTCGAGATCGCCAAGCTCGACAAGCGGCTCAAGGACAAGGACATGGGCCTCGAGCTCACCGTCGACGCCAAGAACCTCCTGGCCAAGAAGGGCTACGACCCCGTGCTCGGCGCCCGGCCGCTGCGCCGGACGATCCAGCGCGAGATCGAGGACGTCCTGTCCGAGAAGATCCTCTACGGCGAGCTCAAGGCCGGCGAGATCGTGCTGGTCGGCACCGAGGGAGAGGGCAAGTCCGAGGGCTTCACCTTCGTCGGCAACCCGCACTCCGGTCACATCGACCTGCCGGTCGTCGAGACGGTGGGAGACTCCACCGACTGACGAGCCCCGCACGGAGAGGCGGCCCGGGACCCGCTGGTCCCGGGCCGCCCTGTGTCCCCCGCTAGGCGAGCCTGTCGAGCATCACCCTCATGTGGTTGATCTGGGTCTGCTGGGTCACGTGGATCTCGTCGGCCACCTGGGTGACGAGCTCGTCGGTGCCGTCCTTCTGGTGGTCGAGGACCATCGCCAAGGCTCCCTCGTGGTGCGCGGTCATCAGGCGCAGGAAGAGACGGTCGGCCTCCACCCCGCGGGCCCGCGCCAGCTGCTCGAGCTGCTGGGGCGTGGCCATGCCCTTCATCTGGCCGTGCCCGGCGTGGGAGACCGCCCGGAACTGCGGGTTCTCCGCCTGCGGCGGGACGTCCTGACGACGCTGCTCCAGCCACCTCGCCATCGCGTCGATCTCCGGCTCCTGCTCGTCGGCGATGCGGCTCGCGATGGCCCGCACCTGCGTGTCGGTGAGGTTCTCCTGCGCCAGGCCGGACATCACGACGGCCTGCGCGTGATGGACGATCATGTCCTGCATGAACCGGACGTCGTCCGGGTCCACGGGTCCAGCGGGCCGCGGGACGGCGGCCGTGCCCGTCAGCGAGGTGTTGGGCTGCCCCGGGCGCCCGGGCTGGATGACCGGCGCGTCGGGGGAGGTGGCCACCGGCGTCGCTGCGCCCGAGGCGGAGCCACTGCACCCACTCAACGCGAGAGCGGTGGCCAGGACGACGAGCGAGCCTGAGGACAGGGCGGGGCGGAGTCTCACGCGGGACAGCGTAGGCGGAACTATTTACCGAATACAGAAAGAGTTCGTCTTGTTTGCGTCATATTCCTTGGGCAAGGGTGAGGAAATCGTCCCGCGACCCGCCCAGGCGCCGCCGCGGCCTTTCTGAGCCGGAGGAGTTCATTGATGAGAGTGCGTCGAATGGCCGCCAGCGTGTTCGCGGCAGCCCTGGCGATCGGGATCGCCGGTGCCGCGAGTGCCACAGCCGGTGACGGGGTGGGGAAGTCGGGCACCGACCTCGGGCCGTACGAGATCGGCCGCAGCGCCAACGTGGAGCACCTGAAGAACATCCCGCACTCCGGGCCCCTCACCGGAGCCACGGGCTCCGACCTCGCCTTCTCCGACGGCAAGGCGTTCGTCGGCAACTACAACGGCTTCGTCGTCTACGACGTGCGCAGGCCGTCATCGCCGCGCATGGTCGCCCAGGTCAGCTGCCCGGGCTCCCAGAACGACATCAGCGTCTACGGCGACCTGTTGTTCCTGTCCACCGACTCCTCCCGCAGCGACGACTCGTGCACCTCGGTGCCGATGCCGGCCACACAGAAGGAGGCGTGGGAGGGCATCAAGATCTTCGACATCTCCGACGTGGCGAACCCGAGGTACATCAAGTCCGTCGAGACGGCCTGCGGTTCGCACACCCACACCCTCGTCCCCGACGGGAAGAGGGTGTACGTCTACGTCTCGAGCTACTCCCCGCGTGCCGAGTACGCCGACTGCAAGCCGCCGCACGACTCCATCTCCATCATCGAGGTGCCTCTGAAGTCGCCCACCAAGGCCGCGGTGGTTGCGACGCCGAACCTCTTCCCGGACGGCGGCTACACCAACACCAGCGGCTGCCACGACATCACCGCCTACCCCGCCAAGAAGATCGCGGCCGGTGCGTGCATGGGCGACGGCATCATCATGGACATCAAGGACCCGGTGAACCCCCGGGTCGTCGAGCGCGTGACCGACACCGTCAACTTCGCGTTCTGGCACTCGGCCACCTTCAACAACGACGCGACCAAGGTCGTCTTCACCGACGAGCTCGGCGGCGGCGGGGCCGCCACCTGCAACGCCGACATCGGCCCGACCCGGGGCGCCAACGGCATCTACGACCTGGGCCGGGACCGACAGCTGACGTTCCGCTCCTACTACAAGATCCCGCGGCACCAGACCGACACCGAGAACTGTGTGGCCCACAACGGCTCGCTGATCCCGGTCAAGGGCCGTGACGTCATGGTGCAGTCGTGGTACATGGGCGGCACGAGCTTCTGGGAGTTCACCGACTCCGGGAACCCCCGCGAGATCGGCTACTTCGAGCGGGGCCCGGCCCCGAGTGGCGGGGGTGGCGGCACCTGGTCGTCGTACTACTACAACGGCCACGTCTTCTCCTCGGACCTCGGCCAGGGCTTCGACGTCCTGCGCATCACGGACCGCGACCTGCGCAAGGCCGCGGAGGTCAGGATGGACCAGCTGAACGTGCAGTCCCAGCCGCGGTACCACGTGCGCTGACCAGCCGCTCTGCAGTCTTCAGCCACGCGCCCCTTACTCTGGGGCGCGTGGCTGAAGCACGTGTACCCCGCAGATCCCTGATCGCCGCGGCCCTGGGCCTGCCCCTGGTGGCCTCCGGTTGCTCCGACGACGAGCGGCCGAAGGCCAAGCCGTCGACCCCGACCCCGACGACCACCACGACGACGGTGCCGCCCAAGCCGAAGGTCACGGGCAAGGGCCTGCCCGCGGACCTCCTGGGGACGATGACGGCCCTCTACCTCGGTGGGCCCGTGGCCGCCGCCGCGGACCAGCGCAAGGCGCTCGCGAAGCGCAAGCTCGCCAAGGCGAGCCTGGTCGTGGGTGGGTCGACCGGCACCTGGAAGGGGACGCCGATCGCCGTCGTCACCCGGGGCAAGGACGTCACGCTCCTGGTCAGGACGAGCGCGAAGAAGTGGGCCGTCGTCGGAGGCTGGTGGCCCTCGCTCGGCGTCGCGCGGGTTCCGCGCCGGACCGCCCGCGTCCTCGCGATCGGCTCGGACGCGCGCAACCACCAGCGGGTGGAGAAGTGCCGAGCCGACGCGCTCCAGATCATCGGTGTCGACAACAAGGGCGTGGGCGGCATCGTGGGGATCCCCCGCGACTCCTACGTCTCCCTCTCCACCGGCGGCACCGACAAGATCAACGCCGCCCTGGTCTTCGGCGGCGCCCAGGGCCAGGTCAGGACGGTCGAGCGGGCCACCGGCGTGCCGATCGACGGCTACGTCATGGCCGGCTTCAAGGGCTTCCGGGGCATGGTCGCGGCCGTCGGGGGGATCGCCTACGCCTCGAAGTCCTCGCTGCGCAGCGTCGACGGCTACCAGATCCTGCGGGCGGGCTCGAACAGGCTCAACAGCAAGCTCGCGCTCGGCCTGGCCCGGGAGCGCAAGCACCTCGCCAACGGCGACTTCGGCCGCTCGGCCAACCAGGGCCGTCTGATCCGTGCGGGGATCGCCACGGCCCGGGCGCAGGGCCCGGCCCGGCTGCCGAAGTACCTGACCGCCATGAGCCCCCACCTGTCGACCGACCTGTCCGTCGTGGAGGTGCTCAACCTCGCGGCCGCGATCTACCTCAGCCCGGCGGCGACCAGGACTGCGGTGGCCACCGGCTCGGTCGGCATGCGCGGTGGCCAGTCGGTGGTCCTGCTCGGCGGTGCCGCGGGCTCGCTGTTCCGCAACATCAAGGACGGCAGGCTTGCCTGAGCGGGGCACCGGGTCGCCGGCGCGGCCGCTCATCCGCTGGGCACGGACCGCGGACGTCAAGACGATCCGGGAGATCGTGGCGCCGATGGCGGAGTCAAGGGTCCTGATCGCCAAGGAGGCCGTCACGTACTACGAGGCGCTGCAGCAGTTCCGCGTCGCCGAGATGGCCGACGAGGTGGTCGGCTGCGGTGCCCTGCACGTGATGTGGGAGGACCTTGCCGAGATCCGCACCCTTGCCGTCCGTCCCGAGGCCACGGGCCTGGGCGTGGGCTCCGCCCTTCTGGACACCCTCGTCGAGGACGCCCGGCGCCTCGGGGTGGAGCGGCTGTTCTGCCTGACGTTCGAGGTGGACTTCTTCGCGCGCCATGGCTTCGAGCCGATCGAGGGACAGGCGGTGGACCCCGAGGTCTATGCCGAGCTGCTGCGGTCCTACGACGAGGGCGTGGCAGAGTTCCTCGACCTCGAGCGGGTCAAGCCCAACACCCTGGGGAACACCCGGATGCTGCGAACCCTGTGAGTGCCGGTGACGTGCCGGTGACGTGCCTGTTGACGGGCCGACGCCTCGTGGGTGCCTCGCCGGTCAGGATGTCTGCGCCCGCGCCGGGTGGTGGACCCGCGACGCCCGCACCCACACCGACAGCAGCAGCACGAGCACGAGGAGCCCGGCCAGGACCCCGAAGCCGAGCTGGGGGTTGAGCGGAAGGGCGATCCCGATCGCCCCTCCCACCACCCAGGCCACCTGCAGGCTGGTCTCGACCCACGCGAAGACACGGGTGCGCACCGACTCCGCGACGTCTCGCTGCACGACCGCGTCGGTGCCGACCTTGACGAGCTGGGACGACAGGCCTGCCACCAGCCCCAGCGCGAGCAGGGTCCACAGCGAGTAGAACAGCGCGGTGGCGAGGGCTGCGGCCACCGTCACGAGCAGGGCCGCGCTGATGATGGCCTCCGGCCGCCGCTGGGCGAGCAGGTTGCCGATGACGGTGCCGAGGGCGTTGCCGATCCCGGCCGCCCCGACCACGAGGGCCAGGGTCAGGGTGCCCGACAGGCCGGGCAACGGGTGCTCGCGCATCAGGAAGGCGACGAACAGCGTCAGGAAGCCGATGAGCAGCCGGGTGCCCATGGCGCTGCAGAGGGCGACCAGGACGGCGGTGGGGAGCGCCGCGACCCGGGCCCGTGCTCGGGCCAGCGGGCCCCGCGGCGCCGCACGGCCCCGCACGGGCAGCTCGATGGTGTCGTCGAGGCCGCGCTCCCCGAGGGCGGAGTCCACCCTGGCCGGGAGCCGGATGGCGAGGACCGTGCCGACGACGTAGATCGCGAAGGCCAGGCGCAGCGACCACTCCGGTCCGAAGCGCGCCGCACCACCGGCGAGCAGGCCGCCGACCGCCATCCCCGCGACGCCGGCCAGCGCGCTGCGCGAGTTGGCGTTGACGAGGCTGAACCCCGGCGGCAGCAGGCGTGGCACGGCAGAGGCGCGGGTCACGGCATACGCCTTGGAGGCCACGAGGCAGCCCAGGGCGGCGGGGAACAGCCAGGCGGAGTCGCGCGACACCGCGTCGGCGAGCACCCAGCACAGGAAGGCGCGCAGCGCGAGGGTGGTGCCGATCGCCCAGCGGCGGCCGTGGCGGAAGCGGTCGAGCAGTGGCCCCACGAACGGCGCGAGCAGCACGAACGGGGCCATGGTCAGCAGGAGGAACTGGGCAACCTGCCCGCGGGCCTCGTCCGTGGGGATCGCGAAGATCGTGCCCGCGAGCGACACCGTCAGAGCGGCGTCCCCGGCCAGGTTGACGAAGTGCAGCTCCACGACCCGGGAGAGACCGCTCTCACCGGCCCCCTCGGACTGTGCGTAGGCACGGGCCCTGCGGGCCCCCGCCCTGCCGCCGCGCCCGGCGGCACGCAGGCCCGCGACGGCGCCGCGGCCGACCGCACGGCCAGCGCGGCCTGCCCGGGACGCCCCGACGCGCAGGCCACGGCTGGCCCCGGGGCGCCGGTCGTCCTCAGCCGGCATCGCGGCCCGCCTGCGTGTCGGGCGTGCCGGAGTCCCGGTGCCCGGGGAGGCGGTAGCGGCCCCGGGTCAGCGGCTCGACGAGCCCGTCAGCGACGAGGGAGTCCAGGCAGCGCTCGCGCTGCAGCTCGTCCACCACGGCCTCCTGCAGCGCTGCGCGGGGGACGGGGTCGGTGCTCGCGCGCAGCACCGCCATCAGGGCCCCGCGGGCCTGCCGGTCCGTGCCGTGCCAGGCCTGGCCCCGCCGGGGCGGCCCGTCGTAGGCAGGGCGACCGGCCCGCTGCCACGCGCACACGTCCGTGACCGGGCAGTCATCGCAGCGGGGGCTGCGGGCGGTGCAGACGACAGCCCCGAGCTCCATCGCGGCGACGGCCCAGGTGGCGGCGACGGCAGGGTCCGAGGGCACCAGCGCTGCGGCGAGGTCGAGCTCGGCGCGGGTGAGGGAGCGGGCCGGGAGCTCCACCGCGGAGACGGCCCGGGCGAGAACCCGGCGCACGTTCGTGTCGACGACGGTCGTGCGCCGGCCGAAGGCGAAGGCGGCCACGGCGGCAGCAGTGTAGGAGCCGACGCCGGGGAGGGCGAGCAGCTCGGCCTCCGACGCGGGGACCAGGCCGTCGTGGCGCTCGCGGATCGCCACGGCCGCCGCGTGCAGCCGCAAGGCGCGCCGGGGGTAGCCCAGCCGCCCCCAGGCCCGGACGGCCTCGCCGGGCGCCTCCGCGGCGAGGGCGCGCGGGTCCGGCCAGCGCTCCAGCCACTCGCGCCAGACGGGCTCCACGCGCGACACGGGCGTCTGCTGGAGCATGACCTCCGAGACCAGCACACCCCATGGTGAGGCGTCGGGGCGGCGCCACGGCAGGTCACGGGCATGCGCGGCATACCAGTCGAGGATGCGGGCGTGCAGCACCGCCGGCGCGGCCGCGGCGGTCACACGTAGCGTTCGAGGATGCTCGACTCGGCGAGGCGGGACAGGCCCTCGCGCACCGCGCGGGCCCGGCCCTCGCCGACGCCCTCGACGTCCATGAGCTCCTCGAGGTTGGCGGCCAGCAGCTTCTGCAGGCTGCCGAAGTGGCCGACGAGGCGGTCGACGATCGCACCGGGCAGCCTCGGCACCTTGCTCAGCAGGCGGTAGCCGCAGGGGCTGACCGCGGAGTCCAGGGCGTCCCCCACGATGGTGAAGCCGATCGCCTTGGCCCCCGCCGAGAGGTCGAGCAGCTCCGTCGAGGTGAGCTCCTCGAGTGCCGCGAGCGCCTCGTCGACGGTGAGGCCACCGCGGGCCTCGCCGAGGTAGTCGCGGATCACGAGCTCACGGTCGTTGCCGAGCCCGCCGGTGAGCTCCTCGAGCTGGAGGGTCAGCAGGCGACCGTCGACGCCGAGCTCGACGACGTACCCGGCGATCTCGTCGCTGATGCGGCGGACCATCTCCAGGCGCTGGAGCACACTGGCGACGTCGCGCACCGTGACGAGGTCCTCGATCTCCAGGGCCGACAGCGTGCCGGTCACCTCGTCGAGCCGGGACTTGTAGCGCTCGAGCGTCTGGAGGGCCTGGTTGGCGCGGGACAGGATCGCGCTGGAGTCCTCGAGGACGTGGCGTCGGCCGTCGACGTAGAGCGCGACGATGCGCATCGACTGGCTCACCGACACGACGGGGAAGCCGGTCTGCTTCGCGACCCGCTCGGCGGTGCGGTGGCGGGTGCCGGACTCGCTGGTCTCGATCGAGGAGTCCGGCAGCAGCTGCGTCGCGGCCCGCAGGATCCGGGAGACCTCGCGGTCGACGACGATGGCGCCGTCCATCTTGGCGAGCTCGCGCAGCCTGGTGGCAGAGAACTCGACGTCGAGGGGGAAGCCGCCGCTCGAGATCTGCTCGACCGTGCGGTCGTGGCCGAGCACGATGAGCGCGCCGGTGCGCCCGCGCAGGATGCGCTCGAGGCCGTCGCGGAGCTCGGTGCCGGGGGCGACCGCAGCGAGAGTCGCCCGCAGCAACTCGTCGTCGCGTTGTTCCACTGTCCAACCCCTGTTTCGCTGCTGCCGGCTGCTGCCGTCTCGATGTGGCCGCAGTCTAACCGCGGACCGGCTGCAGCGCCGCCACGACGGCATGGCTGAGGTCGGGGCACTCGACGACGCGCATCCCCTCCGGCGTCGGGCCGGACCCGAGGACGCCGGACGGGACGTAGGCCGTGCGGAAGCCGAGCCGCGCCGCCTCGCTCAGCCGACGCGGGATCCCGGTGACCGGTCGGAGCTCGCCGGCCAGCCCGATCTCCCCGAACGCGATGCTGCCCGGCGCGAGGGACTCGTTGCGGATCGCGCTCGCGACGGCCAGGGCCACCGCGAGGTCGGAGGCCGGCTCGCTGAGCCGCACGCCGCCGACGGTGGAGAGGTAGACGTCGGACCGGCCGATCGGCGCCCCCGCCCGGCGGTCCAGGACGGCGAGGATCATCGAGACGCGCGAGGAGTCCAGCCCGCTCGTGGCCCGCCGGGGCGTGGGGATCTCGGTCGGCGCGACGAGCGCCTGCACCTCGGTCATGAGCGGCCGGCGCCCCTCGAGGGTCGCGGTGACGCAGGTGCCGGGCACCGTGGCGGTGCCGTGGGAGAGGAAGAGGCCGCTCGGGTCCGGCAGCCCGACGATCCCGACGTCGGAGAGGTCGAAGCAGCCGACCTCATCGGTCGGGCCGTAGCGGTTCTTGACGGCCCGGACGAGCCGCAGCCGTGAGTGGCGGTCGCCCTCGAACTGCACGACGACGTCGACGAGGTGCTCCAGGACCCGCGGGCCGGCGATGGAGCCGTCCTTGGTGACGTGGCCGACGAGCAGGGTGGCCATGCCGCGGGCCTTCGCGGCCTGGATCAGGGACGCCGTCACCTCGCGGACCTGGGAGACGTTGCCGGCGGCGCCCTCGACCTCGCCGCTGCTGATGGTCTGCACGGAGTCGACGACGAGGAGCTCCGGGTCGATGGCGTCGACCTGGCCCAGGACGGTGGCCAGGTCGGTCTCGGAGGCGAGGTAGAGGCTGCGTGCCATGGCCTCGATGCGCTCGGCCCGTACGCGGACCTGTGCGGCGGACTCCTCCCCGCTGACGTAGAGGACGGTGCGCCCTGCGCCCGAGCGGGCGGCGCGCGCGGCGACGTCGAGCAGCAGCGTCGACTTGCCGATGCCGGGCTCACCGGCCACGAGGACGACCGCGCCGGGGACGATGCCACCTCCGAGGACCCGGTCGAACTCGCCGACACCGGTGGTGCGGGCCTCGGCGCGCCGGGCGTCGACCTCGCCGATCGGGACCGCCGGGCGCTCGACCCGCGCCGGCACGGTGGTCCGCACGGTGACCGCGCCGATCTCGCTCACGCTGCCCCACGCCTGGCACTCCCCGCAGCGGCCGACCCACTTGACCGTCGCCCAGCCGCACTCGGAGCAGCGGTAGCCGCTCGCCTTCGCCGTCCCCTTGACTGCCATGGCGCACAACCTACGTGGGTGCGCCGACAGCGCCGGGGAGCACACGGCACCCGGCGGCCAGCGGCCTAGCCGCGCTCGACCACCTGCCGGAGCCCGTCGAGCATCCCCTGCCAGTTGCGCGAGAACTGCCGGGCCTGCTCCTCGCTCGTGCTGCCGTCCTGGGTCAGGGTCAGCGTGGTGCCGCTGCCCGTCGCGGCGAGCTCGTAGCGCACCGTGTGGTAGTTCTCCGGGAGGTCGGCGTCGCCCCCGAGCGCGCTGTAGTGCGTGACGGCGAGCCGCTTGCCGGGCACGGCCTCGAGGACCTCGCCCTTGTCCTGGTACGGCCTGCCGTCGTACTCGCCCGACCAGGTGATGGGGCTGCCGGGCTGCCAGTCGGTCTCGACGCGTGAGCCGAACATGTACTGCGCGATCTCGTCAGGGTCGGTCAGCGCCTGCCACACCCGCTCCGGTGTCGCGTCGACGTCGACGCGCGCCTGAGCCTCGAAACCGGTCATCGGAGCCTCCTTGGTCGGTTGGCTCCCATCCTGCTGCCCGAGCGGCCGCCCGCAAGCCGCGACGCCGGTGGGAGGTGGCCGGGGAGTCGTCAACCACCGAGGCCGAAGGTGCCGGTGGCCGTGGCCGGCCTGAGCGGCCAGTGCACGACCGTGCGGGTCTGCTCCGGTGGGGTCTGCGGCCCGTCGAGGTACTCCTCCCACATCATCGTGTCCTCGTCGACCGCGCGGCCCTCCCCCCGTGCCCACTCCTTGAGCGCGTCATAGGCCTCGCCCAGCTTCTCGTACGGGCCGACGTGCGTCGTCGTGACGACCTCGCGCACGGGGAGCTGGAGGTGCTCCACCCCGTCGCCCTCCTCGAAGGGGCCGGTGACGACGAAGCCGGAGGCCACGTGGAAGGCGTCACCCTCCATCTCGTAGCAGGACATCGCCGGGCCGCTGACCGGCACGCCGATGCGCCGGAGGTAGGTGGCCACGCCGCCGAACGCAGCGCCCATCTGGGCGCCCATCTCCTCGGGGGTGGCGTCGAACCGTCGCACCGCCAGGTGCCTGCCCTGCTCGCTCTCGATCTGGATGTCGTAGGCCATGGCGGGACGCTACGCGGGCGGCCGGAGGGAGCACAGGGCCGATCGGCCCGGGTCAGGGGGGTGCACCGAGGTGCGTCCACCACCAGGGCCTCCACCACTCAGGACCGCCACCACTCAGGACTTCAACCCCTCAGAAGCGGTGCCACCACAGGCTGATGGCGTAGTCGACCCCCGTGCCCTCGTGCTCGGCCAGGATGCCCTCGGCAGCGGTCTCCGGGAACTCGATGCGCACCACCGCCTCGAAGTCCTCGCGGGTGTCGAACTCCCAGCGGATCAGCAGCTGCTCACGGGACCAGCCCTGCCGGGCCCAGAACCGCTCGACCGCCAGCGGGTCGTAGCCGGGGTAGGCGCGCTGGAACCAGCGCCCGAAGGTCGAGCGGGTGGCGTCGTTGTCGATGACGAAGGCGGTGCCGCCCGGCCGCAGGACGCGGGCCAGCTCGGCGAGCCCCGGCTCGCACCCGGCACCGAAGAAGTAGGCCCAGCGCGCGTGCGCGACGTCCACGGAGGCCGCCGGCAGCGGCAGGGCCTGCGCGGCGCCGTCGAGCGCCCGTATGCCGTCGTCCCCGGCGGTCCGTGACCGCGCGAGCTCGAGGAGGGGAGGGTAGGGCTCGACCCCGACGACGCTGCGGGCACCGAGGGCCCGCCACCGCGGCAGGTGGAAGCCGCTCCCGCAGCCGATGTCGACGAGGTCGGCCCCGGCGATCGGGTGCAGGCGCTCCATGGCGGCCTCGATGACCCCCTCGCGGTCGACACCGAGGTTCTCGACCTCGTAGGTGTCGGGGGAGTCCCAGATGTTGGGGCTGCGGGTCGGCTCGTGCACGGGGCCCGCGCCCTCGGTCACGC
>NZ_DATBMI010000033.1:0-10691 GCF_036554925.1 Pedococcus sp. | reverse complement strand
CTGTTGAGGGCGATCAGGAGGTCCAGGCTCTCGGCCTGGCGCACCTCGCCGACGATGATGCGCGACGGGCGCATCCGCAGGGCCTCCTTCACGAGCCGCCGCAGCGGCACCTCGCCGGTGCCCTCGAGGCTGGGTTGGCGGCACTGCATCGAGGCGACGTCGCGCAGCGGGATCTTCAGCTCGAAGACCTCCTCGCACGTCACCACCCGCTCGCGCGAGGGGATCGCCGCGCTGAGACAGTTCAGGAGCGTCGTCTTGCCTGCCTGGGTGCCGCCGGCGACGAGGATGTTCAGGCCGCTGGCCACCGCCGCCTCGAGGAACCGCGCTGCCTGACGTGTCACCGTGCCGAGCGCCACGAGGTCGTCGAGGTGGTCGGCCTTCACGACGAACTTGCGGATGTTGACGTGCCAGTGCTCGCGGGTGATGTCGGGGATCACCACGTGCAGCCGCGACCCGTCGGGCAGGACGGCGTCGACGAACGGCGAGGACAAGTCCACCCGCCGGCCCGAGGACTTGAGCATCCGCTCGACGAGGTCGCGCACCTCGTCGGCCGTCAGGATCGTGGTGGTCAGCTCGGCGATCCCGCCGCGGGCCACGAACACCTTCGACGGCTCGTTGATCCAGATCTCCTCGATCGTCGGGTCGTCGAAGTACTGCTGCAGGGGGCCGAAGCCGGCCACCGCGTCGAGCACCGACTTCACGGCTTCCTCGACGTTCGCGAGGGTGGGCAGCCCACCGTGGAGCGAGCGCTCGTCGTAGTCGGCGACGGCCTCCCTGACCAGGCGGTCGATGGCGCGCGGATCCCGTGACGGGTCCAGGCCCGAGCGTCGGATCAGCTCCCGAACCTCGGACTCGACGTTGCGCACGGCTTCCACCACGGACCTCCCCTGCGAGACCTGCACACCCCCGTGAGCCCGTCTGCGAAAGCAGGCGGCAGTCGGCATCCTAGGGCGATCCGCCCCCTTCGTGGCCATCTGTCCACAGGCGGTGGATGACTCCGTCGCGCGTACCGCGTCCCGCCCTAGCGTGCCGCCATGCGCCTCCAGATGACGATCGTGCGAGCCGACCGGCCGGGCGAGCCGCTCGAGGTCGAGGTCGACGCGGACCCGGCCGACACCGCCGCCGACCTGTCCGCAGCCCTGGCCACGGTGCTCGGCGAGCCTTCACCTCGGGAGCTCCACTGTCGGGGGCGCGCCCTCGACCGGCAGGCTCCACTCGGCGTGGGCGCCCTGGTCGACGGAGCGGCGATCACCGTGGGCGCTGTCCCGGCACCGTCCGGCCCGGGGCGCGATGACCCCCGGGCTCCACTGGCGCTCGTCGTCGTCGGCGGTCCCGACGCGGGGCGCCAGGTCGACCTCCGCCGAGGGACGACGCGCATCGGCCGGTCGGGCGAGGCCGACCTCGTGATCGCGGACCCGGAGCTCTCGCGGGTGCACGCGGTGGTCGACGCGGGGCCTGACGGCGTGACCCTGCACGACGCCGGGTCCACCAACGGCTCCGTCGTCGACGGCGAGCCGGTTGGCCGGGACGGCCGCCGCATCGACACCACGAGCCTGGTCACCCTCGGCTCCACCCGGCTGCGGCTGCGCTCCACCAGCGCTCGGCCGGCCGCCCTGACCCGGGCCCGGGAGGGCGTGCGACTGGTCAACCGCGGCCCGCGGATCCGCCGCGACGTCGAGCCGTCCACGCTCACCCTGCCCTCTCCGCCGCAGGCTCCCACACGCGCCAGCCTCCCGTGGGTGGCCATGCTCGTCCCGGTGCCGGTGGGGGTGGTCCTCGCGCTGGTCTTCAGCCCCCTCATGCTGGTGTTCACCCTGATGAGCCCCCTCCTCGTGGCGGGCAACGCGCTGTCCGACCGCCTCTCGGGCCGACGCCGGTATGCCGCGCAGCTCGCCGAGCACGCGGCCGCGGTGGGGCGCGTGGAGGCCGACGCGGCCGCGGCCGTCAGTGACGAGCAGCGCCGTCGTCGCTGGGCGCTCCCGGACGGCGCGGAGATCCTCGCCATCGCGTCGGCGCCGTCGGCGAGGCTGTGGGAGCGGCGCCCGGCCGACCCGGATGTGCTCCGGGTCAGGGTCGGCACCTGGTCTGCGCCGGCGCAGCTGCGGATCGTCGACCCCGGTGGCGCCTCGACGCGCCGGCCCGTCGTCGCCGACGTCCCCTGTCCGGTCTCGTTGGACGAGGTGGGGGTGCTCGGAGTCGCCGGTCCCAGGCCCCAGGTCGAAGGGCTCGCCCGCCTGGTCGTCGGCCAGCTGGCGGTCCTGCACTCGCCCCTCGACCTCAGCCTGTGGGTGCTTGCCTGCGACCGGGCTGCCGCCCGCTCCTGGCACTGGGTGTCCCGGCTGCCGCACTGTCGCGGCAGCCTGCCCCCCGGGCTGACGCGCCGGTTCGCGGTGCTGGACCCGTCAGGCGAGCACGTCGTGCGCGCGGTGCGCGAGCTGCAGGCGATCGTGGCCCGGCGCCGCGACACCGGGCGGCGCGGTCCGGAGCCCTGGACCGGCGAGCGCACGGTGGTCGTCGTCGACGGCGTGAGCCGGCTGCGGTCGACGCCGGGCCTCGCGGAGCTGATGGACGAGGGGCCGTCCGTGGGAGTCGTGTTCGTGGCCCTCGACGACAGCCCGGACCGCCTCCCCACGGAGGCGGGGGCCGTGCTCGAGCTCAGCCCCGACCGGCACGCCTGCGCCCTGCGCACGAGAGAGGGCGCCCTCGGCGCCGGTCTGGTGCCGGACGGGTCCGGCGCATGGTGGTCTGAGCGCCTCTCCCGCTCTCTCGCACCCCTGCGCGACGCCACCCCCCGTGACGCCGGCGCCGGCATCCCCGAGACCGCCCGACTGCTGGACCTCCTGGGGTTCGACGCCCGTGACGCCCGGCAGGTGTCGGCGCGCTGGCAGCGCGCCCCACGCAGCACCACAGCGGTCGTGGGCATCGGCCCCGACGGCCCGCACGCCCTCGACCTGCGCACCGACGGGCCCCACATCCTCGTGGGTGGCACGACCGGCTCGGGCAAGTCCGAGTTCCTCCAGACGCTGGTCGCGTCGCTGGCGGCCGGCAACCGACCGGACCAGCTGTCCTTCGTCCTGGTCGACTACAAGGGCGGATCCGCGTTCTCGGAGTGCGCCGCTCTGCCCCACACCGTTGGGCTGGTCACCGACCTCGACCACGGGCTTGCCGAGCGGGCGCTGGTGTCCCTCACCGCCGAGCTGAAGCGCCGCGAGAGGCTGTTCGCCGACGTCGGTGCCGCGGACCTCGACGGCTACGAGCGCCTCGCCCCCACAGCCGGCCGGAACCTCGTGGTCCCCCGCCTCGTGATCGTCATCGACGAGTTCCGCGTGCTGGCGGAGGAGCTGCCCGACTTCATCGCGGGCCTGGTGCGCATCGCCGCCGTCGGCCGCTCCCTCGGGGTCCACCTCGTCCTCGCCACGCAGCGTCCCGCCGGCGTCGTCACCGCCGACATCAAGGCCAACGTCAACCTCCGCATCGCCCTGCGGATGCGCGACCGGGCCGACTCCGACGATGTCCTCGACGCCCCCGACGCGGCGAGCATCAGCGAGCGCACGCCGGGTCGGGCGCTCGCCCGCAGCGGCGGCAACGAGGCGCGGACGTTCCAGACCGCGCGGGTCGGCGGCCGGGCACCCCGGGCGTCCGGCGGCCTGACCGTCAGCCCCCTGTCCGGGCTGGGCGTCCCAGCCGGCCTCACAGCACCCGCCGCGCCCGCCGCGGACGCCGGACCTGGCGGGCGAATGCCTGCGGAGCCATCCGACCTCTCCCTCCTCGTCGCCGCGCTGCGTCGTGCCGCGGAGGACTCGAGCGTGCCGTTCCCGGTCTCCCCGTGGCTCCCGCCACTTCCGGACGTCGTCCTCGCCCACGGCCTGGACGACCACGGCGCCCCCAGCCCCTGGCGGCTCCCCCTGGGGCTGGCCGACCGTCCGGCAGCCCAGACCCAGGAGCCCCTCGTCTGGGACCTGCGGACCGTCGGTCACTGGGCCGCGGTGGGCACGACCGGCACGGGACGCACCACCCTGGCCCGCCTGGTCGCGACGGCCGCGGCCTCGCGGCTCGGGCCGGAGGACCTTCACGTGTATGCCGTGGACGGCGGCGGCGGGCTGCGGGTCCTGGAGAGCCTCCCGCACACCGGGGCCGTCGTGCCTGGCGACGACCTGCCCCGCGTGGACCGACTGGTCGGCCGGCTCTCGGAGGAGGTGGCTCGTCGGCGGCGGGTCGCGGCGGGGCTGCTCGGCCCCGGGCAGGACCCGCCGCTGATGCTGCTGGTCCTCGACGGCTGGGACCAGGTCGCGCAGGCCGCCGACAGCCTCGACCACGGGGCGCTCACCGACCGGCTGCTGGCGCTTCTGCGTGACGGAGCCTCCGTCGGGCTTCGCGTCCTCGCGACGGGAGGACGCGGGCTGCTCCACGGCCCCGTCGCCTCCCTCTTCGACCGTCGCCTCGTGCTGCGCCTGGCAGACCGCACCGACGCGATCGTCGCAGGACTCCCGCTTGCTGGCCTGCCCACCCACCAGCCCCCGGGCCGGGCAGTGGTGGCCCCCGAGGGAACGGAAGTCCAGCTCGCCTGGCCAGAGCCGGCGGCCGCACCGCTCGACGGCGCCGCTGCGCCGTCAGGCCGGGTCGGGCGCGCCGCCGCGGGGGTGCCCGAACGGCACACGGACGGCAGCCGCCTGCCCCTGCGCGTACCGACGCTGCCGTCCGAGGTGGTCCTCGACGAGGCGCTGGCCTCCGGGGCGAGCCCCGGCACGGTCCTGGTCGGCGTCGGCGGGGACGCGGTGGAGCCCGTGGGCCTCGCGCCTCCGACCGACGGGCGCCTGTGGTTGGTGGCCGGGTCCCCTCGGTCCGGCACGTCGACTGCGCTGCGCACGATCGCCCAGTCCCTGCTCGGCGCGGGGGCCAGACTTGCCGTCGTCACGGCGCGGCCGGGGCCGCTCGACGACCTACGGGCGCACCCAGGCGTCGCCTGCTGGGCCGGCCCTGACGACGCCGGGGCGCTCATCGCCGCGCGGCAGCAGCACCCAGGGCTGTCGGTCCTCGTCGACGACGCCGACACCCTGCTGGACACCCCGGTCGAGCCCGTGCTGCGCGAGATCGGGCGCCTCGCCGACCGCGACGGCGGGCTCCTCGTGTGCGCGGCCAAGTCGGCCACCCTCGCCACGCAGTACCGCGGGGTCGCCGTCGAGGTCGCACGGCAGCAGAGCGGGCTGCTGCTCTGCCCCCAGGGTCCGGCGGAGGGCGACCTCCTCGGCGTCCGGGTGCCGCGGTGGCGCGAGCGGGTGGCCGGTCGCGGCCTGCTGGTGAGGCGGGGGTCGGCCATCGAGCTCCAGGTCGCCCGCGCGGGCGGGCCCGGCTCCGCGGCGCCCTGACCCGGGGTGGGCCGAGGTCGCCACAGCTCGGAGCCGGGCGGGTCAGGGCGAGCGCGAGGGGTCGCCGGTTCCCGGTACGTCGTGGGCCTCCCCCGTGTCGGCGGCAACGGCAGCGACGATGCCGCCGACAGCGACACCGGCCACCAGCAGCCCCACCCACCCGCGGCCGCCCTGCACCAGCCCCCACGCGACCGGCAGCAGCAGGCCGTTCCACACGATGGTCGGTGTGTTCGGCCAGTTCCGCCCGACCAGCCACCCCCGCGCGAGGGCCAGCAGGCCGCCGGCGAACAACGCGATCAGCAGCACCTCCATGACGACCCGCACGGCGTCGTCGGAGCCACCACCAGCGAGCTCCACCAGCGAGAAGACGCAGAAGCCGAGCAGGAAGAGCGCCTGGGCCAGGCAGACGGCTGCGGCGGCGATCCGGCCACGGTCGCGTCCGTGGGCCGAGGGGTCAGGATGTGGGGAGCTCTCCGGCACGCGGCAAGGGTAGCCGGGGACGACCACGGGCCCGGCGGGCGCGGAAGACCCCAACGGACCCCGGTGTGACCAACAACTCAGGGCCCGGGCCACAGCGGGTGCCGTCCGCCTCTGTCCACGCCGCCGTCCTGCGTGAAATGGTGGAACAGAAACCCCTACGGACCCGTTGGCAGAGACGTGGGTGTTGCCCGAGAATGGGCGCGCCCCCGCTTTGACCCCTGCGTGGGCACCGTCGAACGGCTAGCATGGCCGGTCGGCTGCGCCACGAGCGCAGCCCGACATGACCAGCTGGACGCAACGACGCGCCTTGCACCATGCCGGGTACCCCGCGGCATCCCTGCGACACCCCCGCAAACGACAAGGAGCACGATCTTCATGGACTGGCGCGACCGCGCTGCCTGCCTCGACGAGGACCCGGAGCTGTTCTTCCCGATCGGGAACACCGGCCCGGCCATCCTGCAGATCGAGGAGGCCAAGGCCGTCTGCCGACGGTGTGAGGTGATCGACACCTGTCTGAAGTGGGCCATCGAGTCCGGCCAGGACGCCGGAGTCTGGGGCGGCATGTCCGAGGATGAGCGCCGCGCCCTCAAGCGTCGTAACGCCCGCGCCCGCCGCGCCGGCTGACCCGGCGGCTCAGCACCCTCCCCAGAACACCCTCCCTCCCCCGGGGCTCGGGGCACTCAGCCCGAGTCCCGGCTCAACGGACGAAGCCGCGCCAGGAACCGCACCCGGGTCCCGCGCGGCTTTGCTGCTTCCCAGGTGATGCGGCCGCGCAGGTCCTGCACCAGCGACTGCACGATCTGCGTGCCGAGCCCGGAACGGCCAGGCGAGAAGTCGTCCGGCAGACCCGCACCGTCGTCGGTGATGGTCACCTCGAGCAGCTCGTGGCCGTCCTCGCCGCGGCGCTGGACAGCCACCTCGATGGCGCCGCCGGCCTCCGCGAGCCCGTGCTCGGCGGCATTCTGGATCAGCTCGGAGAGGACCATCGCCAGGGCGGTGGCGTCCTCGGCGCGCAGCATTCCGAACTCGCCGACGATGTGGGCATGCACGGGGTGCTCGCCGCGCGCCACCTCCACCACGGCGTTCAGGCCCCGGTTGGCGATCTCGTCGAAGTCGACCCGCTCGTCGAAGCCCTGGCTGAGCGTGTCGTGGACCAGCGCGATGACCCCGACACGGCGCACGGCCTCCTCGAGCGCCGTCCTGCCCTCGCCCTCGGGCAGCCTGCGCGCCTGGAGCCGCAGGAGCGCGGCCACGGTCTGCAGGTTGTTCTTGACCCGGTGGTGGATCTCCCGGATCGTCGCGTCCTTGGTCATCAGCTCGCGCTCGCGGCGGCGCAGCTCCGAGACGTCCCGCAGGAGCAGCAGGGCACCGACCCGCTGGCCGCCCTCGGTCAGCGGGATGGCCCGCATCGAGACGCTGGCGCCGCGCGAGCTGACCTCGGTGCGCCACGGCGCCCGACCGGTCACGACCACTGCGAGCGACTCGTCGACGGGGGACTCGTCACGCAGCAGGTCCGCGATGACCTTGGCCAGCAGCTCGCCGATGACGTCACCGACGTGCCCGAGCCGGTGGATCGCCGACAGGGCGTTGGGGCTGGCGTAGGTCACCTCGCCGTCGACGTCGAGGCGGATCACGCCGTCGCCCACCCGCGGTGCACCGCGACGCATCCCTGTGGGCGCAGAGGCGTTCGGGAACTCCCCAGCGGCGACCATGCGCGCCAGCGCGTCCGCGAGCGCCTGGTAGGTGAGCTCGAGCCGGCTGGGGGTGCGCATCGCCGCGAGGTTCGTGTGCCGGGTCAGCACGGCCAGCGCGCGCCCGCCACGGACCACCGGGATCGCCTCCTCCCGGACCGGCACGTCCTCGCGGAAGCTCGGGTCCTTGGCGCGCACGATGCGGCGGGTCGCGTAGGCCTCCTCCAAGAGCGCCTGACGTCCGCGGTGGCTGCGGCGCCCGACGACGTCCTCGAAGAACACCATCTGGCCGGTGGTCGGGCGGACGTGCGCGACGGCGAGCCACCCCTCGTCCCCGCCCGGCACCCACAGCACCAGGTCAGCGAAGGAGAGGTCGGAGAGCAGCTGCCAGTCGCCGACGAGCAGGTGCAGCCAGTCCGCCTCGGCAGGAGCGAGGTCGGTGGCGTCGGCGAGGACCTGGTTGAGGGTCGGCACGTCAGCAGCCTAGTGAGCAGCCCGTGCCGCCCGTGCCGCCCCTGCCGCCCGTGCCGCCCCTGCCGCCCGTAACGCCATGCCGTCTCGCGCCGCCGTCAGGACCTCACGACGTCGCCGACCGCCAGCGAACCCGGCCTCGCCACGTCGGCGTAGACGCCCGCGCACACGTTGCGGTGGGCCCCGACGGCCTTGAGCAGCCCGTCGAGCCCGGGCAGGTCCACCTGCTCGACGTCGACCATGCGGCACCGCTCGATGCGCTCGGTGACCGCCAGCACCACGCCGCCGACGCTGACCTGCCGGCCCACCCAGGCCTCCTCGGCGAAGGGCTCGGCGGTCTCGACGACGAGGTTGGCGCGCAGGTGCCTGGGGTCCACGGGGTCGTCCAGGCCCATCAGGGCGGCGAGCGCGCGGAGGCTCGCCGTGCCGACGAGGCTCACCTGCCCGGCGTCCTGGTGCGGGACGTCCGCCTCCGGTCCGAGCTCGACCTCCTCGCCGAAGTGGTCCGAGAGCGCGAGGTCGGCGACGGACTCACCCGCCACGACCGCCCGGCCGTCCGGGAGCAGGACCTCCACGGCCTCCCCGACGGTGCGGGAGGCCAGACCGAAGACCGGGTCCATCCGCCGGAAGCGGCGCGTGTGCTTCCCGCTCGCCAGCTTCCCCTCGACGTCGTAGACAGCCCAGCCCCGGTCGCCGGACAGCCCGCGCGCGTCGACCGCCACCGAGTCCAGCCGCTCCCCCGCCATGGACTTGACGGGGAAGCGCCAGATCTCGGTGACGCGGGCGACGTCGTGCCCTGTCGTCACGACACGGCGGCGCCGGAGCGGATGACCGAGCGCAGGGTGCGCAGCGCCACCGAGAGCGCGGCGATGTTGGGCCGCTCGAGCCGCTCGATCCCGGCGAGCGCGGTGCGGGCGCGGGTGAGTGACTCGGCGTTCGCCTTGGCCCACTGCTCGTAGCGCGCACCGGGCTCGCTGGCCGCGTCGGTCGCGTCGATCACGGACCGCGTCAGGGACTCCAGCACGGCATACAGGTCGTCGCGCAGCGCGCCGCGGGCGAGCGCGTCCCAGCGGTCGTCTCGCGGCAGGTTCGTGACCCGGCCGAGCATGAGGTCGATCCCGAAGCGCTCGGAGACGACGAAGTAGAGCGGCGCGACGTCGGCGGGCGACTCGCCCGTGTCGGTGGCGATGTCGACGACGTCGAGCAGCGAGAACTGGTCGAGGAGACTGGCCACCTTCAGCGCGAGGTCCTCGGGCACCGAGAGCTTCTCGAGCTCCTTCGCGTTGCGCTGCAGGCGTTTCAGCTCCACGCCCTTGAGCATGTCCGGGACCTTGGGCGCGAACTCGCGCACCACCTCACCGAACCTGGCCACCTCGTTGGCGACGTCGAGGCGCGACGGCCGGGAGGTGAGGAACCACCGGATGGCGCGGTCGATGAGCCGTCGGAACTCGAGGTACAGCTGGGTCTGGGTGTCGGTGGTCACGACGTTGTCGAGCGCCTCGACCTCGCGCACGAACGCGGTCAGGTCGAAGATCTCGCGGGCGACGACGAAGGCCCGCGCGATCTGCTCCGGCGTCGCCCCGGTCTCCTCGATGGCGCGGAACGCGAAGGTGATCCCTCCGCGGTTGACCATCGAGTTCACGACCGCGTTGGTGATGATCTCGCGGCGAAGCGGGTGCTCGGCGAGCTCGGCGGCGTACTGCTCCCGGATCGGCTCCGGGAAGTACTCGCTCAGCGTGGCCTGGAACCACGGGTCGTCGGGCAGCTCCGTGGGCAGCAGGTCGTCCTTGAGGGCCAGCTTGGCGTAGGCCACGAGCACCGAGAACTCGGGGGACTTCAGGCCGAGACCCTCGCCGCTGCGCTGGTCGATGTCCGCGTCGGAGGGCAGGAACTCGAGCTCGCGGTCGAGGTCGCCCCGCTCCTCGAGCCAGTGGATGAGTCGGGTGTGCACCGGCAGCATCCCGTGCTCCTGCGCCCGGGCGTTGCCGAGCAGGACGTTCTGCTCGTAGTTGTCCCGCAGCACCTGCGCGGCGACCTCGTCGGTCATCGAGGCCAGCAGGGCGTTGCGCTGCTTGAGGGTCATGTCGCCCTCGCGCACGAGACCGGTGAGCAGGATCTTGATGTTGACCTCGTGGTCCGAGGTGTCGACGCCGGCAGAGTTGTCGATGGCGTCGGTGTTGACGCGGACGTCGTGGAGCGCCGCCTCGATGCGACCGAGCTGCGACAGGCCGAGGTTGCCGCCCTCGCCGACGACCTTGCAGCGGAGCTGGTGGCCGTTGACGCGGATCGCGTCGTTGGCCCGGTCGCCGATGGCGGAGTTGTCCTCCGTCGATGCCTTGACGTACGTGCCGATCCCGCCGTTCCAGAGCAGGTCGACGGGGGCCTGGAGGATCGCCTTCATCAGCTCCGCCGGCGTCATCCGGTCGACGCCCTTCGGCAGCCCCAGCACGCTGGTCATCTCGGGAGTGATCGGCACCGACTTCAACGAGCGGTCGAAGACGCCGCCGCCCTTGCTGATGAGGTCGTCGTCGTAGTCGGCCCACGACGAGCGCGGCAGCTCGAAGAGACGCTTGCGCTCCGAGAACGACGTCGCCGCAACGGGATTGGGGTCGATGAAGATGTGGCGGTGGTCGAACGCCGCGACCAGCCGGATGTGCTCGGAGAGCAGCATGCCGTTGCCGAA
>NZ_DATBMI010000018.1:0-20199 GCF_036554925.1 Pedococcus sp. | reverse complement strand
CATCTGCGCGATCGTCGAGCCGTCGTGGAACTCCACCATCGAGTGGATCCACTGCTGCGGGTGCACGACGACGTCGATGCGGTCGAACGGGATGTCGAAGAGCAGGTGTGCCTCGATGACCTCGAGCCCCTTGTTGACCAGCGTCGCCGAGTTGGTGGTGACCACGCGGCCCATGGCGTAGTTCGGGTGGGCCAGCGCCTCGGCGGGGGTGACGTCGCGCAGCTGCTCCCGCGTGCGCCCCCGGAACGGCCCGCCGCTCGCGGTGACGACCAGGCGCCGGACCTCCTCCGACCGTCCGCCGCGCAGGCTCTGGGCGATGGCCGAGTGCTCGGAGTCGACGGGCACGATCTGGCCGGGTCGGGCGACGGCCTTCACGAGCGGCCCGCCGACGATGAGCGACTCCTTGTTGGCGAGCGCGAGCACCGAGCCCGCCTCGAGCGCGGCGAGCGTGGGGCGCAGCCCGATGGAGCCGGTGATCCCGTTGAGGACCACGTCGGCGCCCACCCGGGCGGCCACGACGCTGGCCTCCTCCCCGACCACCACGTCAGGCCGGTATGCCGCGTGGCCGGCCGCAGCGGCATACGCACCGATCGCGTCGGTCACCCGCTCGCGGGTGCCGGTGGCGACGGCGACCAGCGGGGCACGTGTGGCAACCGCCTGCCGGGCGACGAGGTCGACGTTGCCGCCCGCGCTCAGCGCGGCCACGGTGAAGCGGTCGGCGTTGCGGGAGATGACGTCGAGGGCCTGGGTGCCGATCGAGCCGGTGGAGCCCAGGATGGCGACGGTGCGCGGAGAACTCACTGCCTCATTGTCCCTCATCGACGGGCCTGCCGACCGCCACGCCCCCTGCACGCGGCGGCACCGGCCTAGTCGACGAAGATGCGCTCCTCGATCAGCTGCTCCTGCACGACCCGGCCCTCGCGCTCGAAGCGGCCCTGCTCGAACCGCTTCTGGAACTCGAGCTCGACCTTGTCGACACCGCCGCGGTTCTTCTCGATGGTGAGCACGGCCCACTGGCGGAAGCGCTCGGCGTTGTCGAGGTGGTAGACGAGGTGGTGGCGGGCCACGACGTCGTACTTGTCGTTGAGGATGAGCACCACGTCGGCCTCGTAGGCGAGCGCCGAGGATCCGCGCAGGTCGTGCACGCGCATCCGCTTCCCGCCGACCAGGCTGCCCTTGTCGGCGGCGGCGATCGCCAGCACCGGGACCTCGTAGGTGAGCGCGATGTCCTTGAGCTGCTCCACCACGTGGGTGATCCGCTCCTCCTCGGCGAGGCCGGAGCCGGGCACGGGCACCTTCTGCAGGTAGTCGACGAGCACGAAGGGGGCCTGACCGGACTCGACCCGGATCGCCTCGACAGCGGCGCGGATCTGCTCGATCCCGGTGTGCATGCCGCTGGAGGCGTGGATGTGCAGCCGGTCGGCGTAGCGCGCGATCCCTCGGACCGCCTCGGGGCCGCCCCGGGTGCTGGCGAACTGCTCCTCGAGGGAGGAGGCGCGCGTGTGCCTGGACTCGAACACCTGGCGGATCGTGTTGAGCGACAGCGCGTCCTGGCCGTCGCGCTCCCCGGCCTCGATGCCGATGAGGCGCTCGAGAACGGCGTGCGCGTCGTGCTCGAAGGAGAAGAAGACGGCTGAGCGGGTGCCGGAGGACACCGCGCGGCGCAGCATCTGCAGGGCCATCGTCGTCTTGCCCAGGCCCTGGGGTCCGCCGAGGAGGACCAGCTCGCCGGAGCGCAGACCTCCGCCGAGCGAGGTGTCGAGCGCATCGAAGCCCGTCGGCCACACCCTGGCGCCGGCGGAGCGCCCCTCCTTGATCTTGGCGGTGGTGTCCGCGAGGACGGTCGCCATCGACTTCAGGCGGGGGTCGGCGGGCAGGTCTCCCGTCACGGACTGGCCCTCGGGGACCTCGCCGGAGAGCTCCGGAGCGGACACGGTCGCTGTCATGGCAGTCATGAGACCACCGCCCCACGAGCGAGGGACAGACCCGCGGGCCATCCGTGACCGAACGGCCGATGCGCAAAAGCCCCAAGTCCGGCGAACCACGGGACCCCCTGGCCACCCGGGGAGGGCTCCCTACGGCGGCGGCGTACGGGCCGTGAGCAGGCGGAGCGCGGTGCCGAGGTAGATGAGGTTGAACAGCATGTGGACGGTCACGACACCCCGCGCGATGTTCCCCTCGGCGTGGACGTCCCCGAACCCGACGGTGCTCACCACGGTGGTGGAGAAGTACAGCGCGTCGACGCGGTCCTGGAGGCCGACGAACTGCTCCGGGCTCCTGACGCTGATGAAGGCGTAGACCATCGCGAAGACCAGGACGAGGACGTAGAGCGCCGTCAGCAGCTGCTGGATGCGGTGGTACTGCCGACTCTGGCGTGTCCGGCTCCGGGTCGACTCCCGGCGCAGGACCACGGCGAGCAGGGCCAGCGCGAGGAGCGTCCCCCCGGTCCTCCCGGCGCTGGCCGCGTCGGACGTCGGTGAGCGCAGGGGCAGGAGGAAGTACCCGATCGTCAGCAGGGCGATGACGACCGTGGTGTGCCAGAGGGCCATGGCCAGCGGGTAGCGCGCCAGGCCGGAGGGTTGGCCAACCCCTCCGGGCCCGTCAGCCCCCGTGCCGTCGCTCGCTGTCACCCCGCCTCCCCCTGCCTACGGCGCGATGCCGACGTACTTCGTCTCGAGGTACTCCTCGATGCCCTCGAAGCCGCCCTCGCGGCCGAAGCCCGAGGCCTTGACGCCGCCGAACGGCGCGGCCGGGTTGGAGACGATGCCCTGGTTGAAGCCCACCATGCCGAACTCGAGGGCCTCGCTCACGCGGATCATCCGCGAGAGGTCCTTCGTGAAGACGTAGGCGACCAGGCCGTACTCCGTGCCGTTGGCCATCTCGAGCACCTCGTCCTCGGTCGAGAACGACGCGATCGGCGCGACCGGCCCGAAGATCTCCTCCTGCATCACGCGGGCGTTCCGCGGCACGCCGGTGACGACCGTGGGCTCGAAGAAGTAGCCGGCTCCCTGCGCTGGGCTGCCCCCGAGGACGACCGTGGCGCCCTTGGCGCGGGCGTCCTCCACCATCTCCGCCACGCCGTCGCGGGCCTTGGCGTCGATGAGCGGGCCGACGTCGACGCCGTCCTCGGTGCCCCTGCCCACCGTGAGCGCGCCCATGCGCTCGGCGAAGCGCCGGCCGAACTCCTCGCTGACGCTCTCGTGGACGTAGAACCGGTTCGCGGCGGTGCAGGCCTCGCCGATGTTGCGCATCTTGGCGAGCATCGCGCCGTCGACCGCGCGGTCGAGGTCGGCATCCTCGAAGACGATGAACGGCGCGTTGCCGCCGAGCTCCATCGAGACGCGCAGCAGCTGCTCGGCCGACTGCTCCACCAGCATGCGGCCGACTCCGGTGGACCCGGTGAAGGTCAGCTTGCGCAGACGCGGGTCGCGGATGATCGGCTCCATCACCTCGCCGGTGTGGCTGGTCGTGACGACGTTCAGCACGCCCTCGGGCAGTCCGCACTCCTGCAGCAGCTGGGCGAGCGCGAGCATCGACAGCGGGGTCTGGCTCGCGGGCTTGACCACCATGGTGCAGCCGGCGGCGATGGCCGGGCCGATCTTGCGGGTGCCCATGGCGAGCGGGAAGTTCCAGGGCGTGATCATCAGCGTCGGCCCGACCGGCGCCTTCATCGTCATGAGGCGGGTGGCGCCGTTGGGGGCGACGGACCAGCGGCCGTGGACGCGCACGGCCTCCTCCGAGAACCAGCGGAAGAACTCGGCACCGTAGGTGACCTCGCCGCGCGACTCGGCGAGCGTCTTCCCCATCTCGAGGGTCATCAGCATCGCGAACTCGTCGGCGCGCTCGGTGATCCTCTCGAAGGCGGTGCGCAGGATCTCCCCGCGGTCGCGCGGCGGCACCTTGGCCCAGTCGCGCTGTGCCGCCACGGCGGCGTCGAGCGCGGCCCTGCCATCGGCGACGGTGGCGTCGGCGACCTCGGTGAGGACCTCGCCGGTCGCGGGGTCCTCGACCTTGAGCGTGCCGCCGTCGGAGCTGTCCCGCCAGGAGCCGCCGATGAGCAGCCCGGTGGGGACGGAGGCGATGAGATCCTGCTGCGAGATGGCCATCAGGGCGTCTCCTCGGTGTCGGTGGTGTGGGGGTATGCCGCCTGGGCGCCCTTGGGCGGCCAGGTGTCGCTGTGGTCGTGGGACAGCCCGGTGCTGTGGTGGTGGCCGTGGCTGTGCGGTGCGTTGCCGAACGGCTGGGTGGGCTCGGGCACCCTGCCGGCCAGAAGCGGCTGGGCGGGGTCCCAGCGGGTGCCCTCGCGCTCGTCACGGCGCTTGCGGGCGATGGCCGAGAGCGCTTCGAGCACAACGCGGTTGGCGAGAGCAGCGGTGATGTCCGCGTGGTCGTAGGGCGGGCTGACCTCGACGACGTCCACCCCGACCACCGGCAGCTCCAGGCAGATCCGGCGCACCGAGTCGAGCAGCTCTCGGGCGGAGAGGCCACCGGGCTCGGGGGTGCCGGTGCCGGGCGCGTGGCCGGGGTCGCAGACGTCGATGTCGACCGACAGGAACACGCCCTCGCACTCGTCGGTGGCGATGGCGAAGGCCTCGGTGAGGCACGCCGCCAGGCCGCGGTGGACGATCTCGGTCATCTCGAAGGAGCGCATGCGCTGGCCCGCCATCCAGTCCAGCGTCTCGGGCGGCGGCCAGTAGCCCCTGAGCCCGACCTGGAGGAAACGGTCTCCGCGCAGGGCTCCCGACTCGATGAGACGGCGCATCGGCTGCCCGTGGCCCCACAGCGACCCGAACTCGATGTCGCCGGTGTCGGCGTGCGCGTCGAAGTGGATCATCGAGACGCGTCCGTGGCCGAGGGCGTTGGCGACGCCCTTGGCGTCGGGGAAGGCGATCGAGTGGTCGCCGCCGAGGACGACCGGGATCGCGCCGGCGCGGGCGACCTTCTCGACGGCTGCCTCGAGCGCCGGCAGCGCGACCTCGATGTCCCCGGAGTACATCTCCACGTCACCCGCGTCGACGACCCGCAGGTCCACCAGGGCGTCCGTGCGCAGGGCGAGGGACGGGCGGGATCCGTCGTGCGGCAGGTAGTCGGTCATCCGGATCGCCTGCGGCCCGAACCGGGTGCCGGGCCGGTGCGAGGTGCCCCCGTCGAAGGGTGCGCCCAGGATGACGACGTCGGCGCCGGCATACGTCTCCGGGACGTCGAGGTCGCAGGCGGGAACGCCGAGGAAGGTGATGTCGGGCCCGAACTGGGCGCCGTAGCGGGTCATACCGTCGATCCTAGGCCGACGGCGGGGTGGCCGCCGGGCGGTCCTCGAGGCCCCAGGGAGAGCCGTAGCCCTCCGGCTTCGGAGCCGCCAGGAGCTCCAGGAAAGGCACCGCGTCGAACGCCTCCGGACCGAGCACCCCGATGCCCTTCCACGTCCCCCGGGCCAGCAGCTCGAGCGCGACGACGGGGTTGACCGCGGTCTGCCACACGACGCACTGGGCGCCGTACTCGCGCATCGTCTCCTCGTTGTCGGCGACGTGGTAGAGGTACGTGGCCCGCGGCCGGCCGTCCTTGCCGGTGCCGGTGACCCACAGGCCGGCGCAGGTCTTGCCCGTCATCCGCGGCCCGATCGTCGCCGGGTCGGGCAGGCACGCGGCGACGACGTCGCGCGGCGAGACCTCGACGCCGCCGACCCGCACCTTCTCGGTGCGGTCCAGGCCGAGGGTGTTGAGGGTCTTCAGGACCCCGATGAACTCGTCACCGAGGCCGTACTTGAAGGTGACCCGCTTCGCGTCGACCCAGCGCGGCATGAGGAGGACCTCCTCGTGCTCCACGTTCACGCACTCCACCGGGCCGATGCCCTCGGGGAAGTCGAAGACCTCGGGTTCGGAGAACGGCGGGGTGGTGAACCACCCGCGCTCCTTCTCCCACACCACCGGCGGGTTGAGGCACTCCTCGATCGTGGTCCAGATGGAGAAGCTCGGCGCGAAGACCTCGTTGCCGCCCTCGTCGTGCACCGCGAGGTTGGCGCCGTCGCGGGTGCCCAGCTCGTCGATCTCCGAGAACAGGTGGTCCGCGGCATACCGGGCGAAGACGTCGGAGAGCCCCGGCTCCACGCCGATCCCGACAAGGGCCAGGCGCCCGGTCCTCTCCCAGTCCCCGGCCATGGCGAACTGCTCGTCGCCGAGCATGACACCCGTTCTGGCGTAAGGCTCCTCCGGATGGCGCTGCGACAGGCTCATCGCCATGTCGAGGTAGTCCGCGCCCGCGGCCAGCGCCCCGCGGAAGATCGGCATGACGAAGCGGGGGTCGACGGCGTTGAGGACGTGGGTGATGCCGTGCTCCCGCACCAACGCCTCGACCTGCTCCGAGCGCGAGGCGTCCACCCGGGCTGCCAGGAGGCGAGCCTCCCCCTCGCGGCGCGCAGTGGCCGCGGCGACGGTCGCCGTCGCCCGCTGCTCGTCGTGGTCCGCGACGACGAGCAGCTCGAAGAAGTCGCGCTCGACGGCGATGCGTGCTGCGGCGTCACCGACGCCGCCCGCGCCGACCATGAGGATCCGCATGAGGCCCCTAGCTCTTGCGTGGCCGGCTGACCAGCTGGGCGACCACCACGATGAGCACCGCCGTGACGAACATCGAGAAACCGATGACGTTGGCCTGCGCCGGGATTCCGCGCAGGTACGACACGTAGACGAACTTGGGGAACGTCGTCTCGTTGCCCGACACGAAGCTGGTGATGATGAAGTCGTCGAACGACAGCGAGAAGGCGAGCAGCGCGGCGGCCACGATGCCCGGGAGCACGAGCGGGAAGGTGACCCGCCAGAACGTGCTGCCCGGCCCGGCATACAGGTCCTGGGCTGCCTCCTCGAGGCGCGGGTCGAGGCTCAGCAGGCGGGCCTTGACCGTCACCACCACGAAGCTGATGCAGAACATCACGTGCGCGATGACGATGGTCCAGAACCCGAGCCGCAGCCCGACGCGCGAGAAGCCCTGGACGAAGATCGTCAGCAGGCTTGCGCCGAGGACGATCTCGGGCGTCGCCATCGGCACGAAGACCAGGATGTTGCTGGTCGAGCGGCCGCGGAAGCGGTGCCGCACCAGGGCGAACGCCAGCATCGTGCCCAGGGCTGTGGCCAGGATCGTCACGATCCCGCCGACCTTGAGCGACGTCACGAGCGACTCGCACACGCCCGGCGCGCCGCACGGGTTCTGCCAGTGCTTGAGCGTCGGCCCTGCGTCGGAGTTCCACGTGATGTTGGACTTGCGGTAGTCGTTGAAGGAGAAGGCGAAGGTGTACGCGACCGGCACGAAGAGGTAGAGCAGCACGAGCAGGGCGGTGATGATGGCGAACCGGTCGGCGATCCAGGTGCGCACCCGCTTCCAGGCGGGTGGCCGGTAGGCCAGCGACTCGTCGGGGGTCGTGGTCCCCGAGCCGCCGCGGGTGGCCGGGCGGGCCGTGGTGGCGCTCACAGCAGTTCCTCCGTCCCGAAGCGGCGGATGTACAGGAAGACCATGGCGAGGATGAGCGCCATGAGGGTGAACGAGAGCGCCGCCGCCACGGGGAACCCTCCGAGCACCCGGAAGAACTGGCTCTCGATGACGTTGCCGACCATCTTGGTGCTCCGGTCGGAGCCGAGCAGCTCGGCGTTGACGTAGTCGCCGGCCGCCGGGATGAACGTCAGGAGGGTGCCCGCGATGACGCCCGGCATGCTGATCGGCAGGGTCACCGTGCGGAAGGTCGTGAACCCGTTGGCGTACAGGTCGCCCCCGGCCTCGATGACCCGCGGGTCGGCGCGCTCGAGCGAGGCGTAGATCGGCAGCACCATGAACGGCAGGAAGTTGTAGGTCAGGCCCGCCACGACCGCCACCCAGGTCTCCGTGATGCGGCCGCTGGGCAGCAGGTTGAGGGCGTTGAGGCTCGAGGCGATCGGCCCCTCGTCCGCCAGGATCTGGCGCCAGGCGATGGTGCGCAGGATGAACGAGGTGAAGAACGGCGCGATGACGGCGATCAGCATGACGTTGCGCCAGCGACCCGACTTGAACGCGATGGCGTAGGCGAGCGGGTAACCCAGCAGGAACGTGAACACGGTCGCCAGGCCGGCGTAGAGCAGGGAGCGGCCGAAGTGCGGCGCGAACTCGGTGAGGGCCGTCAGGTAGTTGCCGAAGTTGACGTCGCGGTAGTAGTAGCCGGGGAACCCCGGGAAGCCGCTCTGCAGCGACACCGTGAACAGCTGCACCAGCGGGATGACGAAGAACACCAGCAGCCACAGCGCGCCGGGCAGCAGGAGCAGGTATGCCGCGCGGCCCGGCTTGCGCGTCGGCGCCGGCACGTGGGCGGCAGTGGGGTGGGCGCCCCCACCGGCGGTGTGGCCCAGCGCGCTCATGACGTCGCGGCGGGCTGCACCGGCCCCGCCTCGGCCGGCTCCTCGACCGCGGCCGCGACCTCGGCTGCCTCGTCGACGGGCACGCCGAAGGCATGGCCGGCGTCCCACTCGAGCCACACCTCGTCGCCGGGCCGGAGCGAGTTGCGCTCGACGTCGAGGTTCTGCTCGTAGACCATCCAGGTCGCCCCCGAGGGGACGGTGACGAGGAACTGCGTGGCGACACCGGTGAAGCTGACGTCCATCACCCGCGCCTTGACGTCCTCCCCCGCGCCGGCCGGCGGCGTGGTCGTGATCCGCACCTTCTCGGGGCGAACCCCGAAGGTGATCTCGCCCTCGCTGACGCTCGAGCGGGCCGCCGGGATGCGCACGGTCGTCCCGGCCACCTCGACGACGAGGCTGTCGCCGTCGCGGCCGGTGACCCTGCCGTGGCCGAGGTTGGACTGGCCGAGGAAGTTCGCGACGAAGGAGGTCCGGGGCAGGTCGTAGAGGGCCTCCGGGTGGCCGAGCTGCTCGATCTTTCCGCGGTTCATCACGGCCACGGTGTCGGCCATCGTCATGGCCTCCTCCTGGTCGTGGGTGACATGGATGAAGGTCAGCCCGACCTCGGTCTGGATCCGCTTGAGCTCGACCTGCATCTGGCGGCGCAGCTTGAGGTCGAGGGCGCCGAGGGGCTCGTCGAGCAGCAGCACCTCGGGCTGGTTGACCAGCGCCCGGGCCAGGGCCACGCGCTGCTGCTGGCCACCGGAGAGCTGGGTCGGCTTGCGCCCGGCGAGGTGGGTCATCTGCACGAGCTCGAGGGCGCGGTCGGCCGCCGCTGCGGCGTCACCCTGGCCGCGGCGCTTGGGCCCGAAGGCCACGTTGTCGCGGATGGACAGGTGCGGGAAGAGTGCGTAGCTCTGGAAGACGGTGTTGACCGGGCGCTCGTAGGGGCGGGAGCCGGTCAGGTCCGTGTCGCCGATACGGATGCGGCCGTAGGTCGGCTGCTCCAGGCCGGCGACCATCCGCAGGGTCGTCGTCTTGCCGCAGCCCGAGGGCCCGAGGAGCGCGAAGAAGGAGCCGCGTGGCACCTCGAGGCTGAGGTGGTCGACGGCGGTGAACTCGCCGAACTCCTTGGTGACCTCGTCGAGCCGCAGGTCGCCCTTGGCCGCACGGAAGCCCTTGACGCCGCCGTTGCCTGAGAAGAGGCCCATCAGTTGCCCACCACCTTTGCCCACGCCTCGCTGTACTCGGCTTCCTCTTCGGGGCTGAGGGCCCGGAAGATCTGGATGTTGTTGTCCCTCAGGTAGGCCGCGTCGGGGAAGATGAACGGGCTCTTGGCGAGCTCGGGGTCGATCTTCTCCATCTCCTCCCGCGCGCCCTCGACCGGGCAGACGTAGTTGACCCAGGCGGCGACCTGGGCCGCGACGGCCGGCTCGTAGTAGTAGTCCATCACCTTCAGCGCGTTGCGCCGGTGCGGTGACGTGATGGGCACCATCATGTTGTCGCTCCACAGCGTCCCGCCGGACTCCGGGATCGTGAACTGCCAGTTGTCGTTCTCCGTCTCCGCCCGCAGGACGAACAGGTCACCGCTCCAGACGATGCCCGCGACGGCGTTCCCGGACTTGAGGTCCTCGAGGTAGGAGTTCCCACGGACCCGGCGGATGTAGCCCTCGCTGATGCGCTTGTCGATCTCGTTGATGGCGTTGTCGAACTCGGTCCTGCCGAACGGGCCGTTGATGTCGACGCCCTGCGACAGCATCGTGACCCCCACGGTGTCGCGCATCTCGCTGAGCACCACGACCCGCCCCTTGAGGTCGTCGGCCCACAGGTCCTCCACCGTCTTCAGCTCGCGGCCCACCTTCTCTCGGTCGTAGCCGATGCCCCCGAAGCCGCTCTGCCAGGTCAGGGAGAACTGCCGGCCCGGGTCGAAGCTGACGTCCTTGAGCTGCTCGCGGATGTTCGTGGCGTGGGGCATCCGGATGAGGTCGAGCGGCTGGCAGAGCCGGTCGCGGATGATGCGGTTGGCCATCCAGTCCGTGAAGACGAACATGTCGCGGCCGATGTCCTGGCCGGCCCGCAGCTGCGGGGCGATCTTGTTGAAGTAGGTGTCGTTGTCGTCGATGTCCTCCGCGTAGGTGACCTGGATCCCGGTCCTCTTGATGAAGGCCTCCAGCGTGGGGTACTTCTTCGTCTCCTCGTCGTAGTCGAGGTAGGCGGTCCAGTTGGCCCAGCGCATGATCTTCTCGACGTCCGACCGGTCCTCGGGGAGGTCGAGCTGCGCGGCGCCGCTCGCGGGCGGCGCCGGTGGGGCGCACGCCGACAGTGCCGCGGCAGCACCGCCGAGGAGCGACGAGCCGAGCAGTGCGCGGCGCGAGAGCGACCGCCTGCGGGAGGTGTCCACCGCGGCCCGCACGAGGTCGCGGGTGAGGGGGTCGGCGGGGGGACGGAGGGGCTTCATGGGCACTCGCTCGGGGTCGGGGCGGCCGCCCTCGGGAGACGGCCGCCGGTGGCGCAGTCAGCTGTCGATGTTGGCCATCACGTGCTTGATCCGGGTGTAGTCCTCGAAGCCGTACATCGACAGGTCCTTGCCGTAGCCGCTCTTCTTGAATCCCCCGTGCGGCATCTCGGCGACGATCGGGATGTGCGCGTTGATCCAGACGCAGCCGAAGTCGAGCCGCTTCGACATCCGCATGGCTCGGCCGAAGTCCCTGGTCCACACGCTGGAGGCGAGGCCGTAGTCGACCCCGTTGGCCCAGCGCACCGCCTCGTCCTCGTCGCTGAACTGCTGGACCGTGATGACGGGTCCGAAGATCTCGTTCTGGATGGCCTCGTCGTCCTGGCGCAGGCCCGACAGGACGGTCGGCTCGAGGAAGAAGCCGTCGCCGAGCCCGGAGGCGCGGTGGCCGCCCGCCGCGACCAGGGCATGGTCGGGCAGCCGCTGGATGAACCCCTGCACCCGCTCGAACTGGTTGGCGTTGTTGACCGGGCCGAGCAGGGCGTCCTCGTCGTCGGGAAGACCGACCTTGGCCGAGCTCTTGGCGTACTCCGCGAGGGCGTCGACGAAGTCGTTGTGGATCCGCGGGGCGGCGAGGACCCGGGTGGCGGCGGTGCAGTCCTGGCCCGCGTTGAAGTACCCCGCGACGGCGATGCCCTCGACGGCGGCCTCGATGTCGGCGTCGTCGAAGACCACGACCGGGGCCTTGCCGCCGAGCTCCAGGTGGACCCGCTTGAGGTCGCGGCTGGCGCTCTCGGCCACCTGCATGCCCGCGCGGACCGAGCCGGTGATCGCGACCAGCGCCGGGGTCTTGTGCTCGACGACGGCCCGGCCGGTGTCGCGGTCCCCCGTCACGACGTTGAAGGTGCCCGGCGGGAGGAACTCCGCGGCGAGCTCCGCGAGCAGGAGGGTCGTCTCCGGTGTGGTGTCCGACGGCTTGAGGACGATGGTGTTGCCGGCGGCGAGCGCAGGCGCGATCTTCCAGATCGCCATCATCATCGGGTAGTTCCACGGCGTCACCTGGCCGACGACGCCGATCGGCTCGCGGCGCACCCAGGAGGTGTGGCCCTTCATGTACTCGCCGGCGGCCCTGCCCTCGAGGACCCGGGCGGCGCCGGCGAAGAACCGCACCTGGTCGACCATCGGCGGGACCTCCTCGCTGGCGGTCAGCGCGTGCGGCTTGCCGGTGTTCTCCCCCTCGAGGCGGACGAGGTCGTCGGCGTGCTTCTCGATGGCGTCCGCGAACTTCAGGAGTGCCTGCTGGCGCTCGCTCGGCGTGGTCTGACCCCATTCCGCGAAGGCAGCGTCAGCGGCGGCATACGCCTTGTCGACGTCGGCCTGCGTCGACACCGGCGCCTTGGCGACGACCTCGGCGGTCACCGGGTTGACGATGTCGCTCGTCGCGTCGGTCTCGGCGTCGACGTACGCGCCGTTGATGAAGTTGCGCAGGACACGAGGGGTGGCAGTCACGAACTCTCCCGAGGTCTCGGTGCGGATTCCGGTGTTTGGAACTGTAGCCCTTGGTCAGCGGTTTTCAATAGGTTCCAGCCACCGGATCGCCGAAATCGATACTGATATTCCACCAACGCAACGGATTCAGTTGATTCACTACTTGCGCACGGCACGCCGAGACGACACGATGGCGTGCGTGAACCGGTCTCAGGCCAACAACTCCGAGGTGCGCCTCGACGACGTCTCGAAGGCGATCATCGAGCACCTCCAGGAGGACGGCCGGCAGTCGTACGCGACCATCGCCAAGCAGGTGGGCCTCTCCGAGGCTGCGGTGCGCCAGCGGGTCCAGCGACTGCTGGACGCCGGGGTCATGCAGATCGTGGCCGTGACCGATCCCCTCCAGGTGGGCTTCCGCCGCCAGGCGATGATCGGCATCCGCGTGGACGGCGACCTGACCCCCGTCGGCGACGCCCTGACGGAGATGACGGAGGTCGACTACGTCGTCACCACGGCCGGCAGCTTCGACCTGCTGGCCGAGGTCGTCTGTGAGGACGACGACCAGCTGCTCGAGCTGCTCACCAAACGGGTCCGGACCCTCCCGGGGGTCGCGTCAACCGAGACCTTCGTCTATCTGAAACTCAACAAGCAGCACTACAACTGGGGTACACGATGACCACTGAGCCTTCCGCGATCTACGAGCCCTCCAGCGACACCCACACACCCATGGGCACGCTGCACAGCGAGGCGGCCCGCGACCACCTCTGGATGCACTTCACCCGGCACTCGGTCTTCGAGGACCGCAGCGAGGGTGGGGCGGGCCACTCCGTCCCGATCATCACCCGGGGCGAGGGCCACAAGATCTGGGACGACCGCGGCAACGAGTACATCGACGGCCTCGCCGGCCTGTTCGTGGTCCAGGTCGGCCACGGTCGTGAGGAGCTCGCCGAGACCGCCGCGCGGCAGGCCAAGGAGCTCGCCTTCTTCCCGCTGTGGTCCTACGCGCACCCCCGGGCCATCGAGCTCGCCGAGCGCCTGGCAGCCGGTGCCCCCGGCGACCTCAACCGCGTCTTCTTCACCACTGGAGGGGGCGAGGCCGTCGAGACGGCCTGGAAGCTGGCCAAGCAGTACTACAAGCTGACGGGCAAGCCGACCAAGCACAAGGTGATCAGCCGCAACGTGGCCTACCACGGCACCCCGCAGGGCGCCCTCTCCATCACCGGCATCCCTGCCGCCAAGGAGATGTTCGAGCCCCTGGTCCCGGGCGCCTTCAAGGTCCCCAACACCAACCACTACCGGGCGCCGGAGCACCTGCGCGAGGACGAGAAGGCGTTCGGCCGCTGGGCCGCCGACCGCATCGCCGAGGCCATCGAGTTCGAGGGCCCCGACACCGTGGCCGCCGTCTTCCTCGAGCCGGTGCAGAACTCCGGCGGCTGCTTCCCGCCGCCCCCCGGCTACTTCGAGCGCGTCCGGGAGATCTGCGACGCTTACGACGTCCTGCTCGTCTCCGACGAGGTCATCTGCTCGTTCGGCCGCATCGGCTCGATGTTCGCCTGCGACGACTTCAACTACGTGCCCGACATCATCACCTGCGCCAAGGGCATGACCTCCGGGTACTCCCCCATCGGCGCGATGATCGCCAGCGACCGCCTGTTCGAGCCGTTCAAGCAGGGCACGACCTTCTTCCCGCACGGCTACACCTTCGGCGGCCACCCGGTCAGCGCGGCGGTGGCGATGGCCAACCTCGACATCTTCGAGCGCGAGGGCCTGAACCAGCACGTCAAGGACAACGCCCCGAAGTTCCGCGACACCCTCGAGCGGCTCCTGGACCTGCCGATCGTCGGCGACGTCCGCGGCGCCGGGTACTTCTACGGCATCGAGCTCGTGAAGGACAAGACCACCCGCGAGACGTTCAACGACGACGAGGCCGAGCGACTGCTGCGCGGCTACCTCTCGAAGGCGCTCTTCGACGCCGGCCTCTACTGCCGTGCCGACGACCGCGGGGACCCCGTCATCCAGCTCGCGCCGCCGCTCATCATCGGGCAGCCGGAGTTCGACGACATCGAGTCGCGCCTGCGGTCGGTGCTCAAGGACGCCGAGAAGCACCTCTAGCCGGCGACCACGCCGCCGCCCGTGGCCACTCCGTTGCGCCCCCTCTGGTGGGAGGGGGCGAGGACCGCCGCCGACCCCGGCTCCGCGCTGACGGCCGACGCCTCAGCCGACGTCGTCATCGTCGGCGGCGGCTACACCGGCCTGTGGACCGCCTACTACCTGCTGCGCGAGGCGCCCGCCCTCGACGTGCTGGTCCTCGAGGCAGAGCACGTGGGCTTCGGCGCCAGCGGCCGCAACGGCGGGTGGGTCTCCGCGCTGTACCCCGTGGGGCCGGAGGCCCTCGCACGTCGGCACGGCCGTGACGCAGCCCAGGCGATGGCATCGGCGCTGCGGGAGACCGTGGCCGAGGTCGGTGAGGTCGTCCGGGCAGAGGCCATCGACTGCGGCTTCCACCAGGGCGGCACCCTGGTGCTCGCGCGCGGCACGGCGCAGGCCCAGCGGGCCAGGGCTGAGGTGGAGCACGACAACCGGTGGCGGCTCGGCACGACGTGGCTGGACGCCGCCGAGGCCCGCGAGCGCCTCGCGGCGACCGACATCCACGGCGCGACGGCCAACCCGCACTGCGCCCGGGTCCACCCGCGCCGCCTCGCCGACGGGCTGGCCGATCGGGTGCGGGCCCTCGGCGGCCGCATCGCCGAAGGGTCTCCGGTCACCTCGATCGGGCCGGGCGCAGTCGAGGTCGGCGGGCGCCTGCGGGTGAGTGCGCGGCACATCATCCGGGCCACCGAGGCGTGGACGTCGGCGCTGCCCGGCCAGCGCCGCACCATCGCCCCGGTCTACTCGCTGATGGTCGCGACCGAGCCACTGTCCCCACAGCAGTGGGACGGGATCGGGCTGCGCGACCGCGAGGTGTTCGCCGACCACCGGCACGTCGTCATCTACGGGCAGCGGACCCCCGACGACCGGATCGCCTTCGGCGGCCGCGGCGCCCCGTACCACTGGGGCTCGCGGGTCCGCCCAGGCTTCGACGTGGAGCCGTCGGTCTTCGGGGAGCTCAGGGGGGCCCTGCGGGAGCTCCTGCCGCAGCTCGGTGACGTCCGGTTCACCCACGCCTGGGGCGGGGCCGTGGGCATCGCCCGCGACTGGCACCCCAGCGTCGGGCTCGACCCCCGGACCGGTCTGGGGTGGGCGGGGGGCTACGTCGGCGACGGGGTGGCCGCCAGCAACCTCGCAGGGCGCACGCTGGCCGACCTGGTGCGCGGGCGGCAGACCGCCCTGACCTCTCTGCCGTGGGTGGGGCACCGCTCGCGGCCCTGGGAACCCGAGCCGCTGCGGTGGCTGGGGGTGAACGGCGCGCTGCGCCTCGGCCACTCGGCCGACCGCGAGGAGGCCCGGACCGGGCGCCCCTCGCGGCGCGCCCGCGTGCTGGGAGTGCTGACCGGGCACTGAGGGGCACTGAGGGGCACTGAGGGCACTGACGGCTCGACCCGGGAGACTGGGCGGGTGCCCGCCCACCTCTCCGACCCCGTCGCCCTCTCCCCCGCGGCCCTGGCCTTCCTGGCGGCCCGGCACCTCGCCACCCTCACCACCCTGCGGCCCGACGGCTCCCCGCACGTCGTCCCGGTCGGCTTCACCTGGGACGCCGGGGCGCGGGTGGCCCGCGTCATCACCAGCGGTCCGAGCCGCAAGGCCCGCAACGCCGCGCTCGGCGGGCGGGCCGTGCTCTGCCAGGTGGAGGGCCGGCACTGGATCTCGCTGGAGGGGACGCCGCGCGTGCTCGCCGACGCCGCGTCGGTGCGCGACGCGGAGCAGCGGTATGCCGCTCGCTACCGGGTCCCGCGCGAGAACCCGCGGCGCGTGGTGATCGAGATCGCCGTCGACCGCGTGCTGGGAAACCTCTAGGAGTCCTGCTCGACCGCCGTGGGCGGGAAGGGCTCGAGGGCGAGGGCCAGGAAGTGCAACGGCCCGTCGCCCCACTCGCGCAGCTCCTCCCGGGTCGCCTGCTCGGTCGCGCCCCACCACGTCCAGGACCGGTTGACGGCGTGCGTCACCATGGCCGCGGGCAGCAGCGACTCCATCTCGGACGGGCTGACCACGTCGCCCCACGCCTCGCACCAGGCCGGGACCACGTCGGCGAAGCGGATCTGGGTGAGCTGGGTCAGCCAGCCGTACGGCACCGCCAGGACCTCCAGCGGGTGCGCCCACTGCGCGTCGCCGAAGTCGAACAGCCGCAGGGCTCCACCCACCTCGAAGACGTTGCGGGGGTGCAGGTCGCCGTGCTGGACCGACACCGGCAGGGGTGCGGCGGTCAACGCGGCGGCAGCCTCCTCGACGGCCCCGCGGCCCGCCACCAGCTCGGCGGCCCGACCGGCCGAGAGGTGGGAGGGGTGGTCCACGGGCAGCTCCCGGAGGCGCTCGACCATCTCGTCGAACCGTCCCGGCACGGTGCCCGGCGAGCAGTCGGGCAGTCCGGTGGCCAGGAGCCGGGCACCGTGGCCCGACAGCCGCCGCTGCATGCCGGCTGCGGTCGCCAGGAGGCGCCGCCAGTCGGCGAGCGTGGCCTCGCGCTGTTCCCCCAGGGTGGTCCCGCGGTCGCGGCTGAGGATCCAGCCCCGGTCGGCGTCGACGGCGAGCGGCTCGTCCACCTCGTCCGGCTCGAGCTCCGCGAGGACCGCGTGGAGGGCCGGCTCGAACGCCAGGGCGTCGCAGTTCGCCTTGAACCAGAGAAGCCCTCGGTCCGTGGGTGCCACCAGCTGCGTCGACCAGGGCCGGATCCGCGGCTGCTCGATCGGACCGGTCAGCCGCAGGCCCGCCTCCGCGGCGCGCTCCCGGACCCAGGCCCGGGCGTGCTCCCCCCAGCCGGCGCCGCCCACCAGGGTCGAGAAGGGGATGTCCACGGGCCACAGGGTAGGCGCGGCTAGGGTCGGTTCCCATGTCGGACCCACGCCCCCGCCCGGTGCCGAACGGCCCCGAGATCGAGACCATCTCGGCGCTGGACTCCGCCCTGGCGTCCGGGAGCCCTCTCCACGGGCTGCGGCTGCAGGACCTCGACCTCACGGGCCACGAGGCCGACCTCCTCGGGCGCGCCGACGTGGAGGGAATGGTGGTGCTCGGGGGGCGGCTCCCTCCCGCCCTGGAGGGGCACCTGCGCGCCCACCACGCCCTGATCTTCCCCACGGACCCGCATGCCCCGGTCAACCCCTACCGGGCCACGCTCTACCAGCCGCACGAGCTGTACGCCGGCCTCGACGAGCGCGGCTACGAGCAGACCCCGGACGCCGAGGCCTACCACTGGTCCCGCGACGCCGCGCTGCACCACGACGCCTTCGTGACCCTGCTGCGCGCGATCCACGACGACTCGATCACCGACGCGCTGGGCGAGTTCATCGACGGCCGCCCGGTGGTGGGCGTCATGGGGGGCCACGCGCTGGAGCGCGGCACGACCGGGTATGCCGTGGCGGCCCGCCTCGGGCATGCCCTCGCCGCCGCCGGGCTGCTCGTCGCGACCGGTGGCGGCCCGGGTGCCATGGAGGCCGCGAACCTGGGGGCGTTCTGCCCGGACCCGACGCGACTCGACGACGCGCTCGAGCGCCTGGCCGTCGTGCCGTCGTTCCGCCCGGACATCGCGCCCTGGGCCCGGCTCGCCCTGCAGATCCACGACGAGGTCATGGAGGCCGGGCGCGCCCGGGCAGTGACGAGCGTCGGCATACCGACGTGGTTCTACGGTCACGAGCCCCCGAACGTGTTCTGTGACGGGATCGGGAAGTACTTCTCGAACGCGATCCGGGAGGACGGCCTGCTGGCGCGCTGCACCGCCGGGCTCGTCGTCCTCGAGGGCGCGGCCGGCACGGTCCAGGAGGTCTTCCAGGCCGCGACCCGGCTGTACTACGCGCCCGAGGGCACCGCCGTCCCGCCGCTCGTGCTCGTCGGGTCGGAGCACTGGCGCGAGCGGGTGCCGATCTGGGCCGGCCTGCAGGCGCTGGCGCGGGGCCGCGGGATGGAGACCGCCCTGCACCTCGTCGACGACATCACCGAGGTGCCCGGCCTGCTGGTCGGCTAGCAGGTCCCGGGTGCCGGTCCGGCCGGAGCACCTCGTCGGCTGACCGCAGCCGGTCCGCGTGGCCACCTGGGCCCCAGCCCTCTGCGCTGACACTGCTCCCGGTGGCGGGAGCTCAGTCGAACACGATGGTCCGCCGCCCGCGCAGGATGACGCGGTGCTCCACGTGCCACCGCACGGCCCGGGCCAGCGCCATCGCCTCGAGCTCCTGGCCGACCGAGGCCAGCTCGGCAGGACTCATCCGGTGGTCGACCCGGCGGAAGTCCTGCTCGATGATCGGGCCCTCGTCGAGGTCGGCCGTGACGTAGTGGGCGGTGGCTCCGATGACCTTCACGCCCCGGTCGTGGGCCTGCGTGTAGGGCTTGGCGCCCTTGAAGCTCGGCAGCAGCGAGTGGTGGATGTTGATGATCCGGCCCGGGAAGTCGGCACACAGCTCCGCGGACAGGATCTGCATGTAGCGCGCGAGCACGATGGTGTCGGCCCGGTGCGCATCGACGAGGCGCCTCAGCTCGGCCTCGGCCGCAGGCTTGGTGGCGGAGGTGACCGGCACGTGGTGGAAGGGGATCTCGTGCCACTCCGCCAGCCCACGGAAGTCCTCGTGGTTGGACACGATCGCCGGGACCTCCACCGGCAGCGACCCGGTCTCGGCGCGGTAGAGGAGGTCGTTGAGGCAGTGCCCCTGCTGGCTCACCATGACCAGCACCCGGTGCCGGACCGACATGTCGTGCAGGGCCCAGGACATGCCGAACTCGGCTGCCGTCGGTGCCATCGCCGCGCGCAGGGCACCGACCTCGAGGGGGGCACCTTCACGCACCAGGTGCATCCTCAGGTGGAACTCCCCCGAGGAGGGGTCGCCGAACTGCTGGGCGTCCGCGATGGTGAGGCTCTGCTCCAGCATGACCCCGGTGACTGCGTGCACGATCCCGCGCCGGTCCGGGCAGGACACGGTCAGCACGAACTCGCGGCCGGCCTCCTGGGCCGGGATGGACTGGCCGTGCACGCGCGGCTCCCTCGGTCTCGGGTGTGGGCGGCCACCCTACCCGCGCCCGGCAGCACCTAGGGGCGGGTGACCATGACGATGCCCAGGCACATCTCGTCGGTCGTCCCCTCGCCCCACACGACGTAGCGCTCGGGCTGCCCCTCGAAGGCCGGGAGGCGGTCGCGCAGGCCCTGGTCGTGGGTGCAGGTCACCGTCATGGTGTCCCCGGGCTCGACCGTGACCGCCGGCGTGACCGGCCGGCTGCCCTGGTCGTCGAAGTTCCAGACCGGGATGTCGAGGACGGTCCGCTCGTCCGCCTTCCCCTGGTTGAGCGTCACCGTGATGGACCGCCCGAGCAGGTGCATGTGGCCGGCCACGGCACGGATGGTCGCCGGCTCCGTGATCGGCCGCGTGCACCGTTGCGTCGTGGAGGGGCCGACGCCCTGACAGATCATGTTGAGGTAGTTGCCGGTGAGCGCTGTGCGCTCGCCGAACCTCTCCTGCACGTCCGCCACCGCGGCTTCCCGGCTGCAGAGGGGCCCGGTCCTGCCCGGACGGCACGGCAGCTCGACCGGTGCCGGCAGGAGGACGGTGCTCAGGACCTTGCGTGACGGGTCCTGCCGGGCGACCCTGAGGCGGGCCGCGGTCGTGTCGGGCCCACTGCCCGCGAGCAGGTTGTAGTGCACCTGCATGACGATGCGCGAGCCCTGCTCGAGGGGCATGCCGAGGTCGCGCGCCAGCACCCGCTCACCCCCACCGGGAGCCCAGGCCCCCAGCCACGGTGCGGCATCCAGGCTCGCACCTTGGCTCTCCACGC
>NZ_DATBMI010000240.1:0-6902 GCF_036554925.1 Pedococcus sp. | reverse complement strand
GGAGTTGGAGCGCAGCCGGAAGCTGAGGCCGCCGACCTCGCCGGTCTCACCGAGGTGGATCTCCGCGGTGCTCATCACCCTGACGGGGCGGTTTCGCTGGGCGTCGTCATCGGTGGCCACGCTCCAGAACCACCGCCCCGGTTGCAGCCACCGAAGCACTGCCGACCCCGGCTCACCCGTGGACGGCAGTAGCGCGGACCAGACGTCCCCGTCGCGATGCACCCTGAGCACGTGCCGCGTGCCGCTGCCGTTGGCAATGGTGAGTGCCTCGAGGTCAGAGCCGTTTGCCACGCCGCGCAACCGCAGACCGTGCGGCTCCCAGGCAAACTCCGTGAGGACGGGCCCGGGCCGGCTGTCGCGCAGCGTGGCCCCGGTGTCGGGGTCGTCCTGACACACCGCCAGGCTGCGCTGTCGGAGAGTGAGGTAGGTGTCCTCCATCTCGGGGGCCATGTCGAGCAGGGAGCGCGGGGGGTCGGTGGGCTGCTGCTGGGGATCGGCGACCCCCAGTACCCACTCACGGTCGCCCAGCGACGAGGAGCGGACCTGGAGAACGTCGGCGCTGACGACAGCGTGCGCCCGGTCCCCGGTGACGGTGAGCGGGACGATCTGCGCGCGGAGCGCGTCGGTGCGCCGGAGGAACAGCGCGGTGTCGTCCAGCGAGCCGCCAGCGGCCCGCAGCGTGAACCGGACGGCATCCCCCTCGCTCGTCACGGACTCGAGCAGCGCCACGACGCGCCGCACGGTGATGGTGAGCATCTTCCCGGCGTAGGCCGGGATCGCCAGCTCGTCCGGTGCGATGAGGGCCCGCCGCGGATGGCGTCCGCGCCCCAGCTCGGGGTTGCCCACGCTGGAGCCGCGGCGGGCCCAGGGCGTGGCCACCTGGGCCAACACCTCGAAGCGGCCCTGGGTCTCCCCCGGCGCCAGTCGGAGCGCCTGCGCCGGGACCCGGGCGAGGAAGCCGGCCGCGTCGTAGGAGAGGGGCGCGCCGGTGGTCCGGGCGGTGAGGTCCGGGCGCTGGACCCGCTTGGCTGAGACGGCCCGGCGCTCACTCGAGGGCCCGTCGAGCCGGCGCAGCTGGAAGCGGCGCACCGAGGACGCCCGCGTCGCCTCGGGGACGCGGTGGATGAAGGCGTGGCCGTCGACCATCAGGTCGCGACCCTCCCAGTACAGGTCGCGGACCCCGGTCCGCAGCGGCTGGGAGCGCGTGACCTCGTAGACGGCGTCCGGCACGCCCTTGGCGGGGTCCTTGCGGAACGGCAGGTCGGCGTACATCCGCAGGCCCGACCTGACGAACTGGCCGCGGTTGGCGGGAACGCGGTAGTGGTCGTGCACCTCGAGGAGCTCGTCGAGCATGCCGCGGGTGATGAGGTGGTACTGCAGCCGGCGGATCGGCGCCAGCCTGGCGACGGTCTCGTCGGGCACGCGCTTGAGGTACTCCGCCGTGAGGGCCACGACCTGCTGCTGGAAGTCCCTGCTGCCCTCGTGCAGCACGTCGAGGAAGAGCGGCACGTCGACCGTCAGCACCTTGCGGTCGTGGATCTGCTTGCCGTCCTCGTCACCTCGCTGCGCCAGGAAGTCGTCCACGGCGGTGACAGCCGCCAGGCGGTCGACCAGGTTCTTGGTCTCGGCGCGGCGCTGGGTGATGGACTGCACCGCCGTCTGCCGCTCGCGCCAGAGGTACACGGGGTCGGCCAGGACGTCGACGGACGAGGCGAGGAAGTGCGCGGGCAGGGTGAGCGGGATGTCCTCGTAGTAGACACCCTCCGGGAAGCGCAGGCCGTGCTCGGCCAGGAAGGACCGGCGGTAGATCTTGTTCCAGGCCGTGCTGTCGAAGATGAGCGACGGTGTCTCGTGGATGTGCGTGCGCATCTGCGTGCGGGTGATGGCGCGCCGGTGGAGCGGCGAGTTGAACGTGCTGGCCCCGTCGAAGCGGAGCACGCCTCCGCACACCATGTCGGAGCCGCTCTCGCTGACCGCGTGGAGCATGAGCTCGTAGGCGTCGCGCGGGACGAGGTCGTCGGAGTCGACGAAGGCGACGAACTCGCCGTTCGAGGCGTCCATGCCGAGGTTGCGGGCCCGGCCGAGCCCGCCGTTCTCGACGTGGAGGACCTGCCAGCCCTCACGGCCGGCGGCGAACTCGTCGGCCATGGCCCCCGAGCCGTCGGTCGAGCCGTCGTCCACCAGGATCACCTCGAGGCCGCCCAGGGTCTGGGCGACCAGGGACTCCAGGCACGCCACGAGGTAGTCGCTGACGTTGTAGATGGGGACGACGACACTCAGCGAGGGCATCAGTGGCGGGTCCTTTCGCAGAGGGGGCAGACGTGGCTCAGCGCGCGGGACGGGCCTGAGCCGTCGCGGCGCGCGCGACACCACCTTCCCATGAGCCGGGCGTACCAGGTAATTCGGCGGTCTCGCGCCACCCCGGTCCGCGGTGCGTCCGGACGGGCTCGTGCCGGCACGGGCCGACGGTCAGGGGCGTGCGCGAACCGCGATCACAGGCGCACGCGGCTGGTGAGGAACCCCCAGCCCCAGGACAGGTGCATCGTGGGCAGGATCACGGGCAGCAGGAGTCGCTCCTTCAGGGTCAGGTCCGCCCTCAGCGTGAGCCCCCCGAGCGTGGTGAGCGCGAGGTAGCCGGCGGGCGCGAGCCACGCCCAGGGCCACACGAAGCCCAGGACCGTGCCGCCCACGACCCCCAGGAGGGCGGCCGGTGCCGCGAGGTACCGCGCGTTGATGGTGCCGGCATGCGTCGACGCCACCACCCGGCGCCAGCGCCCGTAGTCGCGGTACTGCCGTGCCAGCGCGGCCAGCGTCGGTCGCGGGCGGTAGGCGACACGCAGGCGCGGGGAGAACCAGACCGTGCCGCCCTGCTCGCGGATCCGGTGGTTGAGCTCCCAGTCCTGCGCCCGCACGAAGCGTGGGTCGTAGCCACCCATCTGGTCCAGCCACTCCCGGCGGAAGACCCCGAGGTAGACCGTGTCGGCCGGACCCGCGGCACCACCGGTGTGGAAGCGCGCGGAGCCCACCCCCAGCCGGGACGTCATGGCCGCGGCCACGGCCCGCTCGAACGGCGTGACGCCCTCGGCGTCCATCAGGCCACCGACGTTGGCCGCGCCGGTCTCCTCGAGGAGCTCCCAGGCAGTGCGGACGTAGTCGCGGTCGAGCACCCCGTGGCCGTCGACCCGCACCACGACCTCGACCTCGCGGGAGAGCCCCGCCAGGGCGGCGTTGAGCGCGTCGGGCGTGCGCCCGGACGGGTTCTGCACCGTGCGGACCCGTGGCTCGCGGGTGGCCAGCGCCCGCGCGATCTCGTCGGTGCGGTCGTGGCTCGGCCCCAGGGCGAGCACCAGCTCGATGGGCCCGGGGTAGTCCTGGCCGAGAACGGCGTCGACCGCCTCCTCCAGGTGCCTCTCCTCGTTGAGGATCGGCATGACGACGCCGACACGGGGCCAGGTGGCAGGGGTGTATGCCGCCCCGTCGCCGGGGTGTGGGTGGGCCGCCATCAGCTCGCGCACACCGCCGACAGGTCGGACTCCGCGGCCCGGCCGCCCGGCGCGGAGGCACCGGTCGACGACGACGCCGCAGGCCCGGCGGGCGCCGGGGCTGCGGCGCGGGTGGTGGCGCGCGGGGCGGACGTGGCGCCGGCAGCGCGGACGGTCGCCTTCTTCGGCTTCTCCTGCGACTTCTCCGACGCCGAGATCGCCGAGCGCACCGTCTGGTGCACGAACGCGGGGTCGTAGTCCCAGGGCTTGATGAGGGGAGGAACGAAATTCACACTCTTGATCTTCTGTGTCCGGGTCTTCATGGCCAGATCGGCGAAGTATCCCAGTTCCGACTGTGGGAGGTCGGTCCGGATCAACCCGGAGCTCGCGGCGGCGATCTTCTGGAAGCGGAGCAGCACGGTCTGCGGGTCGAGCTGGTCGACCATCGCGGCCATGACGCACCGCTGCCGCGCCATGCGCTCGTAGTTCGTCGAGCCCTCGCGTGAGCGCGCGTACCAGAGCGCGTGGTACCCGTCGAGCCGTTGCCGCCCCGGCTCGATCCACCCGACGACCCGGGAGGTGCCGCCGCCGATGGGCGTCCGGCGCTGCACGCTGATGTCCAACCCGCCCACGGCGTCCACCATCCGCCGGAACCCGCTGAGGTCGACCATGACGAAGTAGTGCACCCGCAGCCCGCTGATCGCCTCGACGGCTTCTCGCGTGGCGAGGACCCCGGGGCTCTGCGTCCCGGCGGGGAACCGGTCGCGGTGGTCCTCGGCCCAGGTGAAGAGGCCGTTCAGGAGGCACTCGTCGCCGCAGTTCCAGCCCTCGGGCATCAGCCGCTGCATCACGGAGCCGGGGCGGAAGTCGATGTTCTCCATGTCCCGGGAGAAGCCGAACGTCACGGCACGGCCGTTCTCGGTGTCTACGCTGACCAGCTGGATGCTGTCGGGGCGCGTTCCCACGCGGCTCTTCCCGGTGTCGGCGCCCAGCAGCAGGACGTTGTAGCGGCCGTCGGTGGCGGCCACGGCGCGCTGCCCCCCGAACAGCGAGTCGAGGGCCTCGCGGCCGGCGGCGACGTTGCTCGCGGCATACACCAGGCCACCGGAGGTGATGACCAGCAGACCGGCGGTGAGCCCGGTCAGGCCGCGGCGCGCCGTCCGCACCAGGCGACCTGGCTGGCCGAGCCGCCACGCGTCGACGAACAGCACGGCCCAGAGGGCGGCGAGCCCCACCAGCGCCCACTCCAGCAGGGCGAGGACCCAGCCCTGGCCGACGAGGCCCAGCAGCCACGAACGTCGCACCAGGAGCACGAGCCCCACGACGGCAGCGAGCGCCCAGAGCCCGACCCACACCCGCAGCGCGATGCGACCGAGCACCCGGTTGCCCGCCGCCAGCTGGGCGGCGCCGGGGCAGACCAGGGTGAGCAGGACCAGCGAGACGGCCCGACGGCGGCGCAGCACCGGACCCATCGACTCGACGTCGCAGAGCCGCCGGTCCGGCCGCCCGGACAGGTAGACGCTCTCCTCAGCGTCGAGGCCGGGCGAGGGTGTGACTCGCCTCATGGTCGTTCAGTATTGGGGATCGTCGGCCTCATCCGGCTGACGCTGACTCCCTCAGTGTGTCGGGCCTGCGGACGCCGCCCGAGCCCACGCGGGCGCCCACCGCCCGGCCTGCGCATTTTGGCTCCGTCGCGACCCTCGCGGGATGATGGGCGCCATGACGCCTCGCGAGACCCACCCGGACGACGCCCGGCCGCTCCCCCAGGGGCAGCGCGCCGGAGCCGACGGGACCCCGGCCGACGACGTCTACACGGTCGACGTGCGGGGGCGGGGTCGCCAGGCGCGGTCCGGCACCGGGACCCGCCCCCTGCCGGTGACCGACCCCGGCAGCTACGCCGGCGACGCTGGCGGCCGCGGACGGGGCAGCCGGGGACGCGGGCAGGCGGCACCCACTCCTCCGCGCCGCCGCAGGCGCCGTCCTGTGCTCAGGCTGGTCGCGCTGGTCATCGTGGCCTGGCTCGCCTTCATGGCCTTCACCCCGTGGCACGCCTGGAACGAGGTGACCAAGGTCGACACGACGCCGGCCGGTGAGCGCCCCGCCGACGGCCCGGGCCACAACTACCTGCTGGTGGGCTCCGACAGCCGCGAGGGCCTGACCGACGCGCAGAAGAAGGAGTACGCGACCGGCAACGCCGAGGGGCGCCGCACGGACTCCATCATCCTCGTGCACGTCCCGGAGGGCGGCGGCAAGTCCGCCCTGATCTCGCTCCCCCGCGACTCGTTCGTGCCGATCCCCGGGCGCGACAGCAACAAGATCAACGCCGCCTTCGCCTTCGGCGGCCCCAAGCTCCTGGTCAACACCGTCGAGCAGGTCACCGACCTGCGGATCGACGGGTACGTGGAGATCGGCTTCGCCGGATTCGCCTCCGTCGTCGACAGCCTGGGCGGGGTCGACATCTGCGTGAAGTTCCCCATGAACGACAAGAAGGCCGGCATCAACCTCAAGAAGGGGTGCCAGACCCTCGACGGCAAGAACGCCCTGGGGTACGTCCGCGCCCGCTACTCCGACCCACGCGGCGACATCGGCCGCGCGGACCGGCAGCGCCAGTTCCTCGCGGCGATCATGAAGAAGGCAGCGACCCCGTCGACCGTCCTCATCCCCACCCGCTACTGGGGCTTCACCCACGCCTCGGCCGAGGGCCTGATCGTGGGCGAGGACACCTCCATGACCGACGCCGGGCGGGTGATGCTGGCGATGCGGGCGGTGTCCCGTGACGAGGGGCTGAGCCTGGTGGTGCCGATCCAGAGCGAGAGCTACCAGACCAGCGCGGGCAGCGCGGTCAAGTGGGACACCGAGCGCGCCAAGGCGCTGTTCACGATGCTGCGCAACGACGAGCCGCTGGAGCAGGCGCCGCCCGGCACCGACGGCAAGCCCTCCGGGGGCTGACCGCCTCCCGCCCCACCGGCTCGGTGCCGCAGGGACAGCGAGACCGGCGGTACGCCGCGGGCCGGTAGACCGCTCCTCCCTCGTTGCGTCTGGCACCAAGCTCGAACCGGGAACGCCGCCTCGAGCCTCTAACCGGGGCGCGAGTTGCGCCGCGAATGGGCGCGGACATGGCCGTGACCCCGCCGGTGGTCGGCGGGGTGTGGGGCGGGGTCACGCTGGTTCGGCCCGGCTGGGTGGTCGGCCTCGAGCGAGGAGCTCGTCGTAGGAGCCGCGGGTGAGGTCCCACTCGACGCGTTCCCCGAGGGCGCCGGTGACGACGCGGCCGGCGAGGCGGCGGGTGTGGACGGTGGTGTGGTGCCGCTCGCACAACAACGCGGCGTTGCCCAGGTCGGAGGGGCCGAGGTCGGCCCAGTGGATCAGGTGGTGGGCGTCCGCCCAGGTGGGCGGGGCGGCGCAGCCGGGGTAGGTGCA
>NZ_DATBMI010000234.1:0-6492 GCF_036554925.1 Pedococcus sp. | reverse complement strand
TGACGGACCGGACGACGGACGTCACCGCGGCTAACCCCTCCTGCGCGAGGGGCTTTTTTGTGAACTGGCCAGGGTGAGCCGACCCAGCGCAGGCAAGCAGCACCGCAACCACGACACGAGGGATGAGATGAACGAGACGCCGCACCGCTACACCGCCGAGCTGGCCGGCCAGATCGAGGTCGCCTGGCAGGACCGGTGGCAGGAGGAGGGGACCTTCCACGCCCCGAACCCGGCCGGGCCATGGGCCGAGCCCGAGAAGGTCGCGGGCCGCGAGAAGCTCCTCGTCCTCGACATGTTCCCCTACCCGAGCGGCGCCGGCCTGCACGTCGGCCACCCCCTGGGGTACATCGCCACCGACGTCTACGCGCGGTTCAACCGGATGGCGGGCAAGAACGTCCTGCACTGCCTGGGCTACGACGCCTTCGGCCTGCCCGCCGAGCAGTTCGCCGTGCAGACCGGCCAGCACCCCCGCAAGACGACCGAGGAGAACATGGTCGTCATGAAGCGCCAGCTGCGGCGCCTCGGCCTCGGCCACGACGACCGGCGCACGATCGCCACCATCGACCCCGACTACTACCGCTGGACCCAGTGGATCTTCCTGCAGATCTACAGCTCCTGGTACGACCCCGACGCGGCGCGCGAGGACGGTGGCCTCGGGAGGGCCCGGCCCATCGCCGAGCTGGTCGAGCAGTTCGCCAGCGGCGCGCGCCCGACACCCGACGGCCGTGACTGGGCTGCCCTGAGCCCCGGTGAGCAGCACGACATCCTGGACGGCCACCGTCTCGCCTACACCTCCGAGGCGCCGGTCAACTGGTGCCCCGGGCTGGGCACGGTGCTCTCGAACGAGGAGGTCACCAACGAGGGCCGCTCCGAGCGCGGGAACTACCCCGTCTTCAAGCGGAGCCTGCGCCAGTGGATGATGCGGATCACCGCGTACGCCGACCGCTTGTCCGACGACCTCGACCGGGTGGACTGGCCGGAGAAGGTCAAGCTCATGCAGCGCAACTGGATCGGCCGCAGCCAGGGCGCCCGGGTGTCCTTCCCGGTGGTCGGTCAGGACGCCGCCATCGAGGTCTTCACGACGCGCCCCGACACCATCTTCGGTGCCACCTTCATGGTCCTCGCGCCCGAGCACCCACTGCTGGACACCCTTGTCGCCCAGGGAGACTGGCCTGCGGGGACCAAGGAGTCGTGGACGAGCGGTGCGGCGACCCCGAAGGCGGCCGTCGCGGCATACCAGCTCGAGGCCTCGCGCAAGAGTGAGGTCGAGCGCCAGACCGAGGGCAAGGACAAGAGCGGCGTCTTCACGGGCGCGTTCGCGACGAATCCCGCCACGGGGCAGCAGATCCCGGTCTTCGTCGCCGACTACGTCCTCATGGGCTACGGCACCGGGGCGATCATGGCGGTGCCCGCGCAGGACCACCGCGACTGGGAGTACGCCACCCGCTTCGAGCTGCCCATCATCCGTACGGTCCAGCCCCCGGCCGACCACCCCGAGGACGAGGCGTTCGTGGGCGAGGGGCCGGCGGTCAACTCCGCCAACGACGAGATCTCCCTCGACGGGATGGGCGTCGCCGACGCCAAGGCGGCCATCATCGAATGGCTGCAGGCCAAGGGCCTGGGCGAGGGAACCGTCAACTACAAGCTGCGCGACTGGCTGTTCTCACGCCAGCGCTACTGGGGCGAGCCGTTCCCCATCGTCTTCGACGAGCAGGGCAACAGCCACGCGGTGCCCGAGTCGATGCTGCCCGTCACCCTGCCGGACGTCCCCGACTACTCGCCCAAGACCTTCGATCCCGACGACGCCACGTCGAGCCCGGAGCCGCCGCTGTCGCGGGTGCCCGAGTGGGTCGAGGTCGAGCTCGACCTCGGCGACGGCCGAGGCGTGCAGAAGTACCGCCGCGAGACCAACACCATGCCGAACTGGGCCGGCTCGTGCTGGTACTACCTGCGCTACCTCGACCCCGCGAACGCCGAGGCGCTGGTCGACCCCGAGAACGAGGCGTACTGGATGGGCCCGCGCGACACCCCCGTCGACGGTGCCCCTGCCGGGGCCCGGGACCCGGGCGGCGTCGACCTCTACGTCGGCGGCGTCGAGCACGCCGTGCTGCACCTGCTCTACGCGCGGTTCTGGCACAAGGTGCTCTTCGACCTCGGCCACCTCTCCAGCGAGGAGCCGTTCCGGAAGTACTTCAGCCAGGGCTACATCCAGGCCTACGCCTTCACCGACGAGCGCGGCCAGTACGTCCCCGCCGCCGAGGTCCAGGAGACCGCCGGCGAGTACGGCGGCGAGCCGATGTTCACGTGGAAGGGCCAGGTGGTCAACCGCGAGTACGGCAAGATCGGCAAGTCGCTGAAGAACGTCGTGAGCCCGGACGAGATGTACGACGCCTACGGCGCCGACACCTTCCGGGTCTACGAGATGGGCATGGGGCCGCTGGAGCTGTCGCGCCCCTGGGAGACGCGCGCGGTCGTGGGCTCCCAGCGCTTCCTGCAGCGGCTGTGGCGCAACGTCGTCGACGAGGAGACCGGCGACGTCCGGGTCGTCGACGAGCCGCTCGACAGCGAGACCGCCCGCGTCCTGCACCGGACCATCGACGCCGTCGGGCGCGACTTCGCGGGGCTGTCCTTCAACACCGCGATCGCCCGGCTGATCGAGCTGAACAACGCGCTCACGAAGCTGCAGGCCGTGCCGCGCGCCGCCGCGGAGGCGATCGTCCTCATGGTGGCTCCGCTCGCACCGCACATCGCCGAGGAGCTCTGGCAGCGGCTGGGCCACACCGAGACGATCACCTACGAGCCGTTCCCCACGGCGGACCCTGCCCTGCTCGTCGAGGAGACCGTCACCTGCGTCGTGCAGATCAAGGGCAAGGTCCGCGACCGCCTCGAGGTCGCCGCGGACATCACCGAGGAGGCGCTGCGCGAACAGGTCATGGCGCTGCCCAAGGTGGTCGCCGCGACGGAGAACGGCGTGCGGACGGTGATCGTGCGGGCACCCAAGCTCGTCAACGTCGTCCCCGCCTGAGGGTCCCCCACACCCCTCGCGCGGCCGGCCGCCCGAGGGCCATGGCGTCCCGGCGTCAGCGCTCCGGCGTCGACGAGGTCGGTGTGGCCGCGCGGCGCCGGTCCGCGGTGTGGGCGCGGCGGAATGCCTGGGGGCTCAGGCCGAAGCGGCGCTTGAAGGCGATGCTCAGCGAGAACGGGCTGGCGTAGCCCACGCCACGTGCGATGGCGGCCACGGTCGCGTCGCCACCGCGCAGCTCGTCGGCGGCCAGCGCGAGCCGCCAGTCGGTGAGGTAGGCCATCGGGGTCTCTCCGACGACCTCGGTGAACCGCCGCGCGAACGCGGCCCGGGACAGCCCGGCCTCGGAGGCGAGTGACGCGACGCTCCACGGGTGCTCAGGCCGGTGGTGGACGGCGCGCAGGGCCGGCCCGAGCGTGGGGTCGTGCGTGGCGGTCCACCAGCGCGGGGCCGAGCGTTCCGGGTGGGCGAACCAGGCCCGCAGCGCCTCGATGAGGAGCAGGTCGAGCAGGCGGTCGAGCACCACGGCCTGCCCGGTGTCCTCACGGCCGAGCTCGGCCTCCATCACCGACACCAGCGGCGAGCGCCACTCGGCTGCGCCCACGACGGCAAGGCGGGGCAGGGCGTCGAGGAGCCGGGGCGTGAGCTGGCTGGCCAGGTCGTAGGAGCCGGTGAGCAGGGCCGTCTCGCCGTCGGGGGCGTTGCCCCACGTCCGGACGCCGAGGGCCATGGTGAGGGCGAGCGGGGCGCCGAGCAGGTCGTGGCACTGCTGCTCGGTGTCGATGAGGACCTGCGGCGGTCGGTCGGGGTCGTCGGCGACCGTGTAGTGGTCGGGGCCCTTCACGAGGGCCACGTCACCGGGCGTGAGGCACGTGGGCGGGGTGTCGTCGTGGCGGACCCATGCGTGGCCGCGGGTCACGACGAGCACGGAGAGCGGCGCCTCGTCGCCGATGCGCAGCGACCACGGCGGCGAGAGCACGCAGCGCAGGACGAAGGCGTCCCGGGCCCGCGGCCCGTCGAGCACCGCGGTGATCGCGTCCACCCCACGACTGTAGACGCCTGCGTATGCGAAGGGCACTCTCGGCGATGGAGCGTCTTGGCCGCCAGCGCTGTCATGGTGCCCATGAACACCAACCAGATCCCAGCCCCCGGACCCGTCGCCGTCACCGGTGCACATGGCAAGACCGGCCGCCGGGTCGCCGCCCGCCTGGTCGCCGACGGCGTCGCGGTGCGACCCCTCGGCCGCACGACCGCCACGCGCTTCGACTGGGGCGACCCGACCTCGTGGCCGGCGGCGCTGGACGGCGCCCGCGCGGCCTACCTCGCCTACCAGCCGGACCTCGCCTTCCCCGGCGGGCTCGAGGCGGTCACCGCGGTGGCCGCGGTGGCCGCCGGGGCTGGCGTCGAGCGCGCCGTGCTGCTCTCCGGGCGAGGGGAGCCCGCGGCGCGCGAGTGCGAGCTCGCGTTCCTGGCCGCCCTGCCGCAGGGAACGGTCGTGCGCTGCGCGTGGTTCGACCAGAACTTCACCGAGGGCGCCTTCGCCGAGGCCGTGGCGGCCGGGGTGCTCGCCCTGCCGTGCGACCGGTCGGCGGCCGAGCCCTTCGTGGACGCCGAGGACATTGCCGACGTCGCAGTGGCGGCGCTCAGCTCGGGCGCCCACGCGGGGATGGTCCACGAGCTGACCGGCCCCGAGGCACTCACCTTCGACGAGGTCGCCGCGACGCTGTCCGAGGCCAGCGGGCGGCGCGTCGACTTCACGCCCGTGAGCGCGGCGCGGTTCGCCGAGCTCGCCGTCGATGCCGGTATGCCGCCGGGGGACGCCGGCGCCCTGGCGCACCTCTTCGGAGAGCTGTTCGATGGGCGGAACACCAGCACCACCAACGGGATTCGCGAGGTGCTCGGGCGCGAGCCACGCTCCTTCGGGGAGTTCGCCCGACGGGTGACAGGCGACGGCGCCCGGACCGGACGGACCGTGGCATGACCGGTCTCATGACGATCACGACCGCTGGGACCGCGGTCGCGTCGGGTGTCCTCGGCGGCGCGCTGTTCGCGTTCTCCTCCTTCGTGATGCCTGCCCTGCGGCGCCTGCCCCGGCGCGAGGGGCTGCTGGCGATGCAGGCCATCAACGAGGCGGCACCGCGAAGCCTGCTCATGGTGCCGCTGCTCGGGTCGGCCCTCGGGTCCGCCGTGGTGGGCGTGCACGCGGTGATCTCCGGACCGGGGGAGGGGCGCAGCCTGCGGGTCGCCGGCGCCCTGCTCGGCCTCACGGGGTTCGCGGTGACGGCCGCCGCCAACATCCCGCGCAACAACGCGCTCGCGGCGCTGGACCCCTCCGCCCCGGGGGCCGCGGCCCGGTGGGGCGCGTACGTGACCGAGTGGACACGCTGGAACCACGCCCGCGCGCTCGCCGCCGTGTCCTCCTCGGTGGCGTTGGCCGCCTCGCTGCGCGGCGGTGGCTAGCCTGCTCCCGTGAGCGTCGCCATTGTCACCGACACCACGGCATACCTGCCGTCATCCGTGGTCGCCGAACGCGGCATCCGGGTGGTGCCCCTGCACGTCGTCATCGCGGGCCAGGAGTTCTCCGAGGGCGTCGACGTCACGACCGAGGAGGTGGCCGCCGCGCTGCGCGCCTACCGGCCGGTGAGCACCTCGCGACCCTCCCCGCAGGCCTTCCTCGACGCCTACGAGGCAGCCTCGGCCGACGGGGCGAGCGCGGTCGTGTCCATCCACATCTCCGGCGACATGTCGAGCACCGTGCAGTCGGCGCAGCTCGCCGCGCAGGAGTCGCCGATCCCGGTCAGCGTGGTGGACTCCCGGTCGCTCGGCATGGCCATGGGGTATGCCGTGCTGAGCGCGGCTGACGCCGCGGCTGCCGGTGAGAGTGCGGAAACCGTTGCGGCACAGGCGCTGGCACGCGCCGAGGCGTCGACCGTGGTGTTCTACGTGGACACCCTGGAGCATCTGCGCCGGGGCGGCCGGATCGGTGCTGCGTCGGCCTTCCTCGGCTCGGCGCTCGCGATCAAGCCCATCCTGTCGCTGAAGGACGGCCACATCAGGGCCCTCGAGAAGGTGCGGACCTCCGCCCGGGCCCTCAGCCGGCTGGAGGAGCTCGCGCTCGCGGCGGCGCGCACGGAGCGGCCGGGCTGGGACGGCGTCGACATCGCGGTGCACCACCTCGACTCGGCCGCCCGCGCCGAGGACCTCGCAGCCCGGCTGCGCGAGAAGGCCGAGCGTGCCCACGAGGTCCAGCTGCGCGAGCTCGGCGCCGTCGTCGGCGCCCATGTCGGGCCGGGGACGATCGCCGTGGCGGTCTCGCCGCGACCGGGGCCGTCGGCATGACGCGCGACGACGCAGCCCTCATCGTGGCCGGGACCGTGGACTGGCGGGCCGGCGAGGCACTCGGGCAGCTGGCCCTGCTGGCCGGGCTCGTGGTCGCGGCCTTCCTGCTCGGCTCGGTCAACCCGGCGTCC
>NZ_DATBMI010000200.1:0-5829 GCF_036554925.1 Pedococcus sp. | reverse complement strand
CTACCCGCGGTCCAAGGCGCACGCCGCCCTGATGTTCCACACCGGGGCCTCCCTGCCCGACCCGGAAGGACTGCTCGAGGGGGAGGGAGAGACCTCACGTGTCGCGAGGTTCGCCGACCTCGCCGACCTCGCGCGCAAGCGGCGGGCGCTCCAGGAGCTCGTGCGCGCATGGGTCGACCGGCAGGGGCGCTAGGCAGGGGCGCTGGGCCGGGGCGCTGGGCCGGCGGCGTCACGGGTGACGGGTGCGAGGGCCGGGGTCGTCCGCACCCCCGGGCGATGCTCCGCCTGGTCCGGGCCGTCAGGCGAGCCTGACGGCCCGCAGGACGACGTCCTCGACGTGGTGCGTCGAGGTGGCGCCCCGGGGGCGGGGCCGGGTCTCGCGGACCTCGATCTTCCAGCCCTCCGACGCGTCGATCGCGGCGGCGATCTCCTCGACGCCGACGTAGGCCCCGGGGTCGAACATCCGGGTCTGGCTGGCGACGTCGACCGGCTCGCGCAGCGGGGTGAGGTCGTGGCTGACGACGAGCAGCGTGCCGCCCGGGGCGACGGCGCCCAGCAGGTTGCGCAGCCCGCGCTGGTCGGGGGTGCGCAGGAAGGAGCCGTATTGCAGCGAGACCAGGTCGTAGGCCGCGTCGCCGAAGGCGTTGGGGGCGTTGGCGTCGGTGCGCAGCAGGGCGACGGCGACCCCCCGGCGCTGTGCCTCGGCCCCGACGTGCCCGAGGGCGTTCGCCGAGATGTCGGTGGCGGTGACCGCCCAGCCCCGCTCGGCGAGCCAGATCGCGTCGGCACCCTCGCCGGCGCCGACGTCGAGGGCCCGACCGGGCGCCAGGTCCGCGACCTCGGCGACGAGCGTGCCGTTCGGGTTCCCGCTCCACATCCGGTCCTCACCGCCGTAGCGGTGGTCCCAGTCGACCTCTTCGCCCGAGCGCCGGGTGGCGTCGCGCAGGTCCTCCTCGGCGAGGCTGAAGGCGATCGTGGCGCCGACCCGGCTGCCGTGGGCGGCGGACGGCAGCACCTGCAGGGAGGGGTCGGTGACGTTGCCGGCGGCGTAGATCCCCGTGACCGCGGTCTGGCCGGCCTGGTCGACCTCGACCACGTCACCCAGGCCGGTGGGGTGCGGCGTCGTCGTGACGCCGGCGGGTGCGACGGCCTCGGCCCGGGCGTGGAACCGTGGGCCGACCACGACGGAGTCGGCCTCGAGCGTGCGGCCGTCGGCCAGCTCCACGGCGGACACCGCCCCGTCCGGGCCCGTCAGCACGCGCCGCACGCGGTCGCGCACGACCGGCACACCCGCCTCGCCCAGCGCCGCCACGACCGACTGGTCGACGCCGTCGGGGTGGTGGAGCACGACCGTCAGCCGGGTGGTCAGGTGCCGGAGCAGCGGGGTCGGGTGGAGTCCCCTCGGGTGGGTCACGATCTGCACCACGCGCTGGTCGCGCACCTCGAAGCCGTGGCAGAACGGGCAGTGGAGCACGTCCTGCCCCCAACGCTCGGCCAGCCCCTCGACGTCGGGGAGCTCGTCGACGAGCCCGGTGGCCACGAGGACCCGGCGGGCCACCAGCGTGTGGCCACCCGTGAGCTCGACCCGGAACCGGCTGTCGTGGCCGCGGTGGACGGAGAGCGCGCGACCGGGCAGCACCTCGCCGCCGTAGCTGCGCACCTCTTCCCGGCCGACGGCCACCAGCGTCGAGGGAGCGGCACCCTCACGGCCGAGGTAGCCGTGCATGTGCTCGGCCGGCGCGTTGCGGGGGGTGCCGTCGTCCACGACGACCACGGTGCGTCGCTGACGCGCGAGCTGGAGGGCGGCGGCCAGCCCGGCGGCCGAGCCGCCGAGCACCGCCACGTCGCAGTGGCGGACCACGACGGGGTGGGCGGAGTGGTCGTCGGTCTGGTGGTGGCCGTGCTGGTGGTCGGTCATGGAGACGAGGCTAGGCGCGGACGTGCAGTTGGTGAAAGGTCAGTTGCAGAATCCGCAAGCGAGCGCCACGCTGTCCGGGTGAGCACCACGAAGGACGTCGAGGACCTGGCCCGGTCGCGCCTGCGCAGCCTGCGGACCACGCTCGGCTACTCGCTCGAGGAGCTGGCCGCTCGGACGAACCTCAGCCCGTCGACCATCAGCCGGGTCGAGACCGGCAAGCGGACCCTCGGCCTCGACGTGCTGGTGCCCCTGGCCCAGGCGCTGCACGTGAGCCTCGACGTGCTGTTCGAGGTGCCCGGTGACGACGACGTGGTGATCCGCCCGGCCCCGCGCAGCTCGGGCGCTCGGACGACCTGGCCGCTCAGCCGGCCCGGCGGCCGCACGATCGCGATCAAGCAGCGCCTCGAGCCGACCGGTGACCGGCCCGACCAGCGGGTCCACCCGGGGCACGACTGGTTCGTGGTGATCGAGGGCAGGGTGCGGCTGTGGCTCGGCGACCGGGAGATCGAGGTCGGCACCGGCGAAGCCGCCGAGTTCTCCACCATGACCCCGCACTCGATCAGTGCCGTGGACGCGCCCGCCGAGCTGATCATGATCTTCGACCGCGAGGGGCAGCGCGCCCACGTGCACCAGTGAGCACCGTCGGACCCCAGCCCCGCGACCCCACGCCACGCCCGTGACCCGACACGAGGCTGAGCCCGTGCGCGCCGGGTCGACCGGTGGGGCGCCAGGACGGCGTCACGGGTGACGGGTGCGCAGGCGGTTCATCTCCGCCTCGATCTCGCGCTGGCCGGGCTCGGGCGAGACGACGTCCCAGATGTGGAACGCGAGCCCGATGCCCCAGCCGAGCAGCGGGAAGACGGGCCAGAAGAAGCCGGCACCAGTGGCGGCCCAGATCCCCACCAGCAGCAGGTTGACCATCACGTACGCGAGGATGTGCGCCTTGAGGTCGCGCTTGTCCTTGAGCCGTTTGATGGCCCGCTGCCGCAGGTCGCGGTCCTCGAGCGACTCGGGCGGCTGCCACGGTCCCTGGTCACTCGGCCGGTGCTGGTCGGTCATGGCTGATCACCTGTCCTTCGCAACCAGCATGGGTCGCCCGCGGGCCGGTCGGAAGGGGCTTCCGTCCCCTGTGCGGGAAGGGCTTCCGCCCCGCGCGCTGCGGCCCGGCCCGGGTGCCAGACTCGGCGCATGGCGCGGTTCTCCAGCACCACCGACTCCGAGGCGGTCGTCGCGGCCGATCGTGGAGCCATCTGGGCGGCGCTGACCGACCCACAGCTGCTGCCCCGACTGACCCCGCTCCTGCAGCGGATCGACACCGACGGCGACCTGTGGCGCTGGCACCTCCGGCGCATCCCGGTCCTCGGTGTGGTCGTGAGCCCCAGCTTCACGGAGCGGATGGTCTTCTCACCGCAGCAGCGGATCGACTACCGCCACGAGCCTCCGGCCGGGGCGCCGGAGCAGGCCGGCGCCGACGGGTGGTACCGGTTGGATGACGCCGCGGGCGGCACCCGGCTGGCCATCAGCCTCACCCTGCACGTCGACCTGCCGCTGCCGGGCGCGGCGCGACCGGCGGTCGACCGGGTCATGCAGGCGACCCTGCGGCACACCGGTGACCGGTTCGCCGCCAACCTCGAGCGGCATCTGGGCGTGCGGTAGTGACCGGCCCTGTCAGGGGGAGGGGTTGACCCCGTCGCCGCCCGCTCCGGTCGACCAGGCCGGCAGCTCCTGCAGCGCCCACCGGTTCCCGTCGGGGTCGGAGAAGTAGACGAACCGGCCCCACGGCTGCTCGTCGACGTCCGAGGCGTCGACTCCTCTCCCGCGCAGCTCGTCGCGGGCGGCGTCGGCATCCGCGACGACGATCTGCAGGTTGTCGAGGCTGCCGGGGGACAGCTGCGTCAGCCCCTTGCCCAGGGCGATCGAGCAGGCCGAGCCGGGGGGAGTGAGCTGGACGAACCGGACGTCGTCGCTCACGGTGTGGTCGTGGTCGGCCACGAAGCCGACCTTGTCGACGTAGAACTCCTTGGCCCGGTCGATGTCGGACACGGGCAGCGTCACCAACTCCAGTCGCATCTCCATGTACCGACGGTAGGCCCGACCACCGACACGTGGCACCGCCGCTGGGACGGGCAGGGTGGGCGGATCAGCCGGCGCGCAGGCGCTCGCGCTCCTCGCGCAGCGCCTGCACGCGCGCCCAGTAGTCGCGGCGGGTGGCGTCGGCGGGCGGGGGCGGGGCCTCGGCCCCGCCGGGGACGGCTCTGAGGCGGGGGCGCTGCGGCGCGGTCATGCCGTTGGTCATGTCGCAGACGCTAGGACGGACCACCGACAGCGCCCCGGTCGCCGGCGGCCCGGGCCGGACACGGCATACGGGCCGCACCGGCCGGACGCGGCATACGGGCCGCACCGGCCGGACGCGGCATGCGGAGGCCTGGCCGGACGCGGCATGCGGAGGCCTGGCCGGACAGGCCCACGGCGGGAACATCCGCGGCAGATCAGAGGTTGAGTCAATCGGACTCAAGTTTTCGGCCCCGGATTTGCGCAGTGACGCCCCGGGCTCCTAACTTGAGCGCAGGCAACTCAACCAGCACCACGCGCAGCCCAGCCCCCTGGGTCTGACAACGTAAAGGAGCAGCCCCATGGCACGTGCCGTCGGCATCGACCTCGGTACCACCAACTCAGCCGTCGCCGTCCTCGAAGGCGGCGAGCCCACCATCATCGCCAACGCGGAGGGTGGTCGGACCACCCCCTCCGTCGTCGCGTTCTCCAAGGGCGGCGAGGTCCTCGTCGGCGAGATCGCCAAGCGCCAGGCGGTCACCAACGTCGACCGCACGATCCGCTCCGTCAAGCGCCACATGGGCAAGGACTGGAAGTCCCCCGAGATCGACGGCAAGCAGTACACCGCCCAGGAGATCAGCGCCCGCATCCTGCAGAAGCTCAAGCGCGACGCGGAGGCCTACCTCGGCGAGGACGTCACCGACGCGGTCATCACCGTCCCGGCCTACTTCGACGACCACGAGCGCCAGGCCACGAAGGAGGCCGGCGAGATCGCGGGCCTGAACGTCCTGCGCATCATCAACGAGCCCACCGCGGCGGCCCTGGCCTACGGCCTCGACAAGGGCAAGGAGGACGAGCTCATCCTCGTCTTCGACCTCGGTGGCGGCACCTTCGACGTCTCCCTCCTCGAGGTCGGCAAGGACCCGGAGGACGGCTTCTCCACCATCCAGGTCCGCGCCACCAGTGGTGACAACCAGCTCGGCGGCGACGACTGGGACGAGCGGATCGTCAACCACCTCCTGACCACCGTGCGCAACTCCTCGGGCGTCGACCTGTCCAAGGACAAGATCGCGATGCAGCGCCTGCGCGACGCCTCCGAGCAGGCCAAGAAGGAGCTCTCGACCGCGACCAGCACCAACGTGTCGCTGCAGTACCTCTCGATGTCCGAGAACGGCCCGATCCACCTCGACGAGACGCTCACCCGCGCGCAGTTCGAGCAGATGACCAAGGACCTCCTCGAGCGCACCCGGCAGCCGTTCCACAACGTCATCAAGGACGCCAACATCTCGCTGTCCGACATCGACCACGTGGTCCTCGTCGGTGGCTCGACCCGCATGCCGGCCGTGAGCAGCCTGGTCAAGGAGCTCACCGGCGGCAAGGAGCCCAACAAGGGCGTCAACCCCGACGAGGTCGTCGCCGTCGGCGCGTCCCTGCAGGCCGGTGTCCTCAAGGGCGAGCGCAAGGACGTCCTGCTCATCGACGTCACGCCGCTCTCCCTCGGCATCGAGACCAAGGGTGGCCTGTTCACCAAGCTCATCGAGCGCAACACGGCCATCCCGACCAAGCGCTCCGAGGTGTTCTCCACCGCCGAGGACAACCAGCCGAGCGTGCTGATCCAGGTCTTCCAGGGCGAGCGCGAG
>NZ_DATBMI010000152.1:0-11703 GCF_036554925.1 Pedococcus sp. | reverse complement strand
CCCGGCTGGACGCTGATCGCGTACTTCTGGAGCGGGCTGCCGCCGTCGGCTGGTGCCGTCCAGGACACGATGACCGCCCCGGCGGCCGACTTGGCCGTCACGCCGGTCGGAGCGTCCGGCACGGTGGCTGTGCCCGAGTCGACGCCTGGGATGACGGGGTTGCTGAACACGCTGGCCACCGACTCCCCGGCACCGTTGAGCGCGTACACCTTGAACTTGTGCTCGACACCGTTGACGAGGTTGTCGAAGACCCAGCTCGTCGCAGACCCCGGCGCGGTCTCGGTGTAGTCGGTGCCGCGGCCGGTGATGCGGTAGCTCGTGATCGGGCTGCCGCCGTCGGAGGCCGGGGGAGTCCAGCTGACCGTCGCCGACCGGTCGCCGGCGACGGCCGTGACGTTGGTCGGCGCGTCGGGCGGCACGGCTGCCGGCCCGCCACCCAGGACCACGGCGTTGCTCGCGTCACTCGGCAGCGAGGACCCCACGTCGTTGATCGCCTTGACCACGAAGGTGTGCGAGATGCCGCCGCCGAGGCTGCTGACCGTCGCCGTCGTGGTGTCCCTGCCCGTCTCCACCTCGATGCCGCTGGGCTGTGCGGTGACCCGGTAACCCGTGATGAACGCGCCCCCGTCGGTGGCCGGCGGGGTCCACGACACGGTCGCCGTGCCGGGGGCCGCCAGGTCGGCCGCGGCCACGACACCCGTCGGCTTGCCGGGCACGGTCGAGAGCGTGCTGCCGATCATGACCGTGTTGCTGGGAGCGCTGACCGTCCCGTTGCCGTCGATGTTGTCCGCGCGGACGGTGAAGGTGTACGGAACGCCGTTGGCCAGGCCGCTGACGGTGACGCTGGTGGCGCTGGCCGGGACGTTCTTGGCGGCCGCGTTGCCCGGCTGGGCGGCGACCCGGTAGCTGACGATGGGGCCGGGCGGCGGCGTCCAGCTCACCAGCGCGCCGTGCGGCGTGATCGTCGCCGTGACCCCCGTCGGGGCACCCGGCGGCAGCGCGAGGAAGGCTGAAGGGGTCGCCCCCGCGACCCCCTGCGCGACCGCCTGCGACGGGGCAGCCGCCAAGGCGCTGCCAGCGAGCGCGAGCGCGAGACCACCCCCCACCGCTCGCCGGCGCCAGGCCGACAGCCTGCCGGCCCACCCCCTGCCATGCCACCGCTTCTGGCTCCCACCCATGTCCTAACTCCCCTCGTGCGCGACGCCGACTGCGCCCTCATACGGATTGCACCCCCTGCGGCGCAGGGGCACACGAGGCGCGTGCGGTAGCGCCCGCTCCACCAAATGCACGAACGCCCATGGCCCGGCCGGGCCAGGCACGGGCTACCGTGACGCGCATGACCGTTGCCACGCTTCCCGGCCAGGACTGGGTCGACGACGTCGGGCCGGTGCCCGGGCTCGAGCTGCTCCCCTGGGACATGGACGGCCTCCCGCCTCGCGCCGACGAGGTGCGGGTGGTGGTGCCTCCCTACATGGGTGCGGCGGGGCGCATCCCGGCCCTGCGGCATACGAGCGGGGTCGAGCTGGTGCAGCTGCTCAGCGCGGGCTTCGACGACGTGCTCCGCCAGCTCCCGACCGGCGTCAGCCTGGCCAACGCCGGTGGAGTGCACGACGCCTCCACGGCCGAGCTGGCCGTCGCCCTGACCCTCGCTGCGCTGCGCGACCTGCAGGACTTCGCCGCGGCACAACGGAACCGGCGCTGGCTGCCGCTGGAGTTCCACACCTCCCTGGCCGACCGCCGCGTCATGCTGCTCGGTTACGGTTCCATCGGTCGCGCCATCGCCGCGCGGCTGACCCCCTTCGAGGTTCGCCTCACGGCCGTGGCCAGCCGCGCCCGCCGGGGAGACGGGCTCGTGCCGTCGGTGCACGGGATCGACGAGCTGCCGATGCTTCTGCCCGACCACGACGTGGTCATCGTGGTCGTGCCGCTCACCGAGGACACCACCCGCCTGGTCGACGCGGCCTTCCTCGCCGCGATGCCCGACGGCGCCCTGCTCGTCAACGTCGCGCGGGGCCCGGTCGTCGACACCGAGGCGCTGCTCCGCGAGACGTCGAGCGGCCGGCTCCGCGCGGCGCTCGACGTGACGGACCCGGAGCCGCTGCCCCCGGAGCACGACCTGTGGGCCAGCCCGGGGGTGCTCATCACGCCCCACGTCGGTGGGGCGACCACCGCCTTCCGGCCGCGGGCCGTGCGCCTCCTGCGCGAACAGCTCGGGGCGTATGCCGCGGGGCGGCCGCTGCTGAACATCGTCCACCCGCGCTGAGGCCCGGGCGGCACCACGTGGGGGTGTCGGTGTCGTCCTTCGGTGCCATGCTGACGGGATGACCCAGACCATCGTCGGCATCGGCACCCGCAAGGGACTCTGGCTCGCCCGCAGCGCAGACCGCGCGACGTGGGAGCTCGACGGTCCCCACTTCCTCATGAGCGAGGTCCTCTCGCTGCTGTTCGACACCCGGGCTGGCCGGAGACGGCTGGTCGTCGGGTTCCGCTCGAGCCACTGGGGTCCCTCGCTGCAGCACAGCGACGACCTCGGCGCGACCTGGGTCGAGCACCCCGAGGGCTCCATCCGCTTCCCCGAGGAGACCGACACCGCCCTGAAGGCCACGTGGCAGCTCGTCGCGGACCCGCACGACGACAACGTCACCTGGGCCGGCTCCGAGCCGCAGGGCCTGTGGCGCAGCGACGACGCGGGTGCCACGTTCACCCTCAACCGCGGCCTCTGGGACCACCCGCACCGGCCGGAGTGGGGGGAGGGCGCCGGCGGCGGCGCCATCCACACGGTGCTGCCCAGCCCGGAGAGCCCCGAGTCGATGCTGGTCGCGATGAGCACGGGAGGCGTCTACAACACCCGCGACGGCGGGAAGACCTGGGCGCCGGGCAACACGGGCATCCATGCCTACTTCTGGCCGCACAACGAGTGGCCCGAGTTCGGCCAGTGCGTGCACAAGGTCGCTCGGGACGCCGCCAACCCGTCGCGTCTCTACGCCCAGAACCACCGCGGCGTGTACCGCTCGGACGACGAGGGCGTCACCTGGCTGTCCATCGAGGAGGGTCTCCCCACCAACTTCGGCATGACCGTGGTGGTGCACCCGAGGCGGGGAGACACCCTCTGGCTCGTGCCCATCTCCTCCGACTACGAGCGCATCCCCCCGGGCGGGCAGCTGCAGGTGCAGCGCTCCGACGACGCGGGTGCGACCTGGCGCACCCTCAGCAAGGGGCTGCCCTCGAGCAGCTACACCAACGTGCTGCGCGACGCCGCCTGCACGGACACCGACGACGAGCCAGGTCTCTACGTCGGCACCCGCAACGGCGAGGTCTACGCGAGCACCGACGGAGGGGAGTCCTTCTCCCTCCTGGCCTCGCAGCTGCCCGACGTCTACTGCGTGCGGGCGCTGACGCTGCCATGACGGCGCGGGTGGTGATCCCGGGGGTGCTGCGCGACCTCGCGGCCGGCGCGAGCGAGCTCCCCGTTCCGCTCGAGGAGGAGGCGTCACTCGGCGACGTCCTGGACGAGGCGTTCGGCCCGTGGCCGGTGCTCGCCACCCGGGTGCGTGACGAGCGCGGCGAGATCCGCCGCCACGTCAACGTCTTCGTCGACGGGGAGGACGTGAAGCGCGCGCAGGGTGTGCTCACGCCCGTGCGCCCCGGGTCGACGGTGCACGTGATCAACGCGGTCTCGGGCGGCTGACGCGACACCTCCACGCTGCCGGCAGCGGCCGCCGCGTGGTTGGCAGCACTGGCCGCCGGGGGGCATGCTCAGAGCATGACCCTCGCCGGCGATGACAAGGTGCTCATGCTCTTCCGCCACGCCAAGGCGGAGCACGTCCCCGGCAAGTCCGACGTCGAGCGCGAGCTCACGCCCCGGGGCCGCCGGGACGCCGAGGCGGCAGGCGCGTGGCTCCACGAGCAGGGCCTGGGGGCCGAGCTCGTGCTCTGCTCCTCCGCGGTCCGGACCCGCCAGACCTGGCAGCACGCCGAGGCCGGGGGAGCCTGCGGCGAGGAGGTCGACTTCCTCCAGCGGCTCTACGCCGGTGGGGTGGACGGGGTGCTCCAGTCGATCCGCGAGGACAGCCGTGACGCCCAGGTGCTCCTCGTCGTGGGCCACAACCCGTCGATGGCGGCCCTGGCGAGCGTCCTCTCCGAGGGCGACGGGTCGCGCGACGCGCACGAGGTCCTCGCCGCCGGCTTCCCGACCTCGACCGTGGCCGTGCTGCGCTACAGCGGCAAGTGGGGGGACCTCGCGCCGGGGACGGCCGCCCTCGAGCGGTGCCACGTCAGCCGCGGCTGAGTCCCACCGCGACCAGGGGCCGAGACTGCCGTCCCATGGGGTGGTCTGCCGGTCCTAGACTCCGGCCATGGCGACCACGGACCCCCGGACAGCAGACGGCGTCGACATCAAACCCCGCAGCCGCGACGTCACCGACGGCCTGGAGAGGACCGCCGCCCGCGGGATGCTGAGGGCTGTCGGGCTCGGCGACGAGGACTTCGCCAAGCCGCAGATCGGCGTGGCGAGCTCGTGGAACGAGATCACCCCGTGCAACCTCTCGCTCGACCGCCTGGCCAAGGCCGTCAAGGACGGCGTCCACGCCGGCGGCGGCTACCCGCTCGAGTTCGGCACCATCTCGGTGAGCGACGGCATCTCGATGGGTCACGAGGGGATGCACTTCTCCCTCGTCAGCCGCGAGATCATCGCCGACTCGGTCGAGACCGTCATGAACGCTGAGCGGCTCGACGGCTCGGTGCTCCTCGCCGGGTGCGACAAGTCCCTTCCGGGGATGCTCATGGCCGCCGCCCGCCTCGACCTCGCCAGCGTGTTCCTGTATGCCGGGTCGATCCTCCCGGGGATCGCGAAGCTCTCCGACGGGTCCGAGCGCACCGTCACGATCATCGACGCCTTCGAGGCGGTGGGCGCGTGCGCGGCCGGCCGGATGAGCCGTGAGGACGTCGACGCGATCGAGCGGGCGATCTGCCCCGGCGAGGGCGCCTGCGGCGGGATGTACACCGCGAACACGATGGCCTCGGTCGCGGAGGCCATCGGCATGTCGCTGCCCGGGTCGGCCGCGCCGCCGGCGACCGACCGCCGTCGCGACGGCTTCGCGCGGCGCTCGGGGGAGGCCGTCGTCGGCCTGCTCCGGCGCGGCATCACCGCGCGCGACATCATGACCAAGGAGGCCTTCGAGAACGCCATCGCCGTGGTGATGGCGTTCGGCGGGTCGACCAACGCGGTCCTTCACCTGCTGGCGATCGCCCACGAGGCCGAGGTCGACCTCACCCTCGACGACTTCACCCGGATCGGCGCCCGCGTGCCGCACCTCGCCGACGTCAAGCCGTTCGGCCAGTTCGTCATGACCGACATCGACCGCGTCGGCGGTGTGCCGGTGGTCATGAAGGCGCTGCTCGAGGCCGGACTGCTGGACGGCGACTGCCTGACCGTCACGGGGCGGACGGTCGCCGAGAACCTCGCCGACATCGCACCGCCCGACGTTGACGGCAAGGTCGTCCGCGCCCTCGGCGAGCCGATCCACAAGACCGGCGGCATCACCATCCTCAAGGGCACGCTCGCACCCGAGGGGGCCGTCGTGAAGTCGGCGGGCTTCGACGAGAGCGTCTTCGAGGGCACGGCGCGGGTCTTCGACGGGGAGCGCGCGGCGATGGACGCCGTCGAGGCCGGCGGCCTGTCCAAGGGCGATGTGGTCGTGATCCGCTACGAGGGCCCCAAGGGCGGGCCGGGCATGCGCGAGATGCTCGCGGTCACGGGTGCCATCAAGGGTGCGGGCCTGGGCAAGGACGTCCTCCTCCTGACCGATGGGCGTTTCTCGGGCGGCACGACCGGCCTGTGCGTGGGCCACGTCGCGCCGGAGGCCGTCGACGGCGGCCCGATCGCCTTCGTGCGCGACGGCGACCGGATCACCCTGGACGTCGCCAGCGGCCGGCTCGACGTCCACGTCGACGAGGCCGAGCTGGCCCGCCGGGCCGAGGGCTTCGAGCCCCCGGCGTCCAGGTACACCAAGGGCGTCCTGGCGAAGTACCGGCGCCTCGTGGGCAGTGCCAGCGGGGGAGCGGTCTGCAGCTGACGCCCGGGTCGGAGAGGGGGCCGGTCAGCCGAACGTGAACCTCGTGGCGTCCCGGTAGAGCGCGGTCCACGCCAGGACCACGCGGGGGCACACCCGCCACACGCCGGCCTGGTAGGCCGACTTGGGCGGGGCGTAGCCGTACTTGTCCTTGGAGGCGCAGGCCAGGTCGTGCGCCTCCAGCGCCGTGGGGGTGTGCCGCTCGGCCCGCCCCTCGAGGATCGTCGCCGCCTCCGCCTGCTCGAGGTGGATGGAGACGGCGGGGTGTCGCGCCAGGTTGCGCTCGTGGATCGCGTCCGGGTCTCCGCTGAACACCAGCCGGCCACCGACCCAGAGCCCGTCGACGGGCACCGCGTGCGGGCGGCCGTCGGGTCGCACCGTGGCGAGCCAGTAGTGGGCGGCCTCGCTCAGCCGGGTCTCCACGTCGGACCAGCCCAGCAGCACGCTCGGCGACCCGTAGGCCGCCGGCAGGCGGAGCGTCTCGGCCGCGGGCTCCATGGCGCGAGTGTGCCCGCGCATCGGAGCCCGCGGCAATGGGCGTGCGGCCAGCGGTGCCACCACGCGGAGTCCGCGGCAGAGGGCGTGGGGCCCGCGGCGCCACTTCGCGGACCGGGCGTGACCGGGTGATGGACACCACATCCCGCATTGCGAGACTCCCTGTCTCGCCCGTTGACACCTCCGTGAGCAGGCGGGAGAGTTCACGTGTGGCACGAATTCTCGTACTTCCCTAGCGCGCAGGCCCTGCACCCGCAGAGCCAGCGCGCTGCCCTCCGTCGTCCGGCCCCGGACTGGAGGGTTTTTTTGTGGCCAGACACCAGCATCCAGGTCCCATCGGAAAGCGAACGGTGACGAAGTGAGCGACACCAAGCCGGCAGCCCCCTCCCCGGCCCAGCTGGCGCAGCAGGCCCGGGCCAAGACCCCGGTCGAGGTCACCGGAGCGCAGAGCCTCGTGCTCGCCCTCGAGTCGGTCGGGGTCGACACCGTCTTCGGCATCCCCGGCGGGGCGATCCTCCCGGCCTACGACCCGCTGCTCGACTCGGTCAAGGTGCGGCACATCCTGGTGCGCCACGAGCAGGGCGCCGGTCACGCCGCCGAGGGCTACGCCAGCGCGACCGGCAAGGTCGGCGTCTGCATGGCGACGTCCGGCCCGGGCGCGACCAACCTCGTGACCCCGATCGCCGACGCCCACATGGACTCCGTCCCGATGGTGGCCATCACCGGCCAGGTCAGCTCCGCGGCCATCGGCACCGACGCCTTCCAGGAAGCTGACATCCGCGGCATCACCATGCCGATCACCAAGCACAACTACCTGGTGACCAACGCCGACGACATCCCGCGGGTCGTCGCGGAGGCGTTCCACATCGCCGCGACCGGCCGGCCCGGCCCGGTGCTGGTCGACATCAGCAAGGACGCGCTCCAGGCCCGCACGACGTTCTCCTGGCCGCCGCGGTTCGAGCTTCCCGGATACCGCCCGGTCGCCCGACCCCACAGCAAGCAGATCCGCGAGGCGGCCCGCCTGATCGCCGAGGCGAAGCGCCCGGTCCTCTACGTCGGCGGCGGCGTCATCCGCTCGCGCTCCTCCGACGAGCTCCGCCGGTTCGTCGAGCTGACCCAGATCCCCGTGGTGACCACGCTGATGGCACGGGGTGCCGTCCCCGACAGCCACCCGCTGCACCTCGGCATGCCCGGCATGCACGGCTCGGTGGCGGCCGTCACGGCCCTCCAGAAGGCCGACCTGCTGGTCACCCTCGGGGCGCGGTTCGACGACCGGGTCACCGGTCAGCTGTCGACCTTCGCGCCGAACGCCAAGGTCATCCACGCCGACGTGGACCCCGCCGAGATCTCCAAGAACCGGGTCGCGGACGTCCCGATCGTGGGCGACTGCAAGGAGGTCATCGCCGACCTCGTCGAGGCGGTGGCGGCCGACCAGCGGGCGGGGCGCTCGGGGGACTACGACGCCTGGCGCCAGGAGACTGCGGCCTGGAAGTCCACGTACCCACTCGGCTACAGCACGCCCGACGACACGAGCGCCGTCGCGCCGCAGCACGTCATCGAGCGGCTCGGCGCGATCAGCGGTCCGGAGTCGGTCTTCGTCGCGGGGGTCGGCCAGCACCAGATGTGGGCTGCCCAGTTCGTGCAGTACGAGCGGCCCAACTCCTGGGTCAACTCCGGCGGCCTCGGGACCATGGGCTTCGCGGTGCCGGCGGCGATGGGCGCCAAGGTCGCCGAGCCCGGCCGGACCGTGTGGGCCATCGACGGCGACGGGTGCTTCCAGATGACGAACCAGGAGCTCGCGACCTGCGTCATCAACGACATCCCGATCAAGGTCGCCGTCATCAACAACTCCAGCCTGGGCATGGTCCGGCAGTGGCAGTCGCTCTTCTACAACGAGCGCTACTCCAACACCGACCTGCACACGTCGGTCGGCCGCCGGGTCCCGGACTTCGTGCGGCTCGCCGAGGCGTACGGCTGCGTCGGCCTGCGCTGCGAGCGGCCGGGGGACGTCGACGCGACGATCCAGAAGGCGATGGAGATCAACGACGTCCCCGTCGTGGTCGACTTCGTCGTCCACCGCGACGCCATGGTCTGGCCGATGGTGCCGGCGGGCGTGAGCAACGACGACATCCAGATCGCGCGGAACATGACGCCGACGTGGGAGAGGGAGGACGCATGAGCAAGCACACCCTGTCGGTGCTCGTCGAGAACAAGCCCGGTGTGCTGGCGCGCATCGCCGCGCTGTTCTCCCGTCGGGGGTTCAACATCGACTCCCTCGCCGTGGGGCCGACGGAGCACCCGGAGATCTCCCGCATGACGGTGGTCGTCGACGTCGAGGCGCTGCCGCTGGAGCAGGTGACCAAGCAGCTCAACAAGCTGGTCGAGGTGCTCAAGGTCGTCGAGCTCGACTCGAGCGCGTCCGTCCAGCGGGAGATCCTGCTCGTCAAGGTCCGCACCGACCAGCAGAGCCGCAGCCACGTGCTGGAGACGGTCCAGCTCTTCCGGGCCAAGGTGGTCGACGTCGCGAGCGACGCGCTGACCATCGAGGTCACCGGCAACCGCGACAAGCTCGCGGCCTTCCTCGAGGTCCTCGAGCCCTTCGGCATCAAGGAGCTCGTGCAGTCGGGGATGGTCGCCATCGGACGCGGCTCCCGGTCCATCACCGACCGCGCACTCCGCAGCGCCTGAGCCGGCGGGGCCCACCCCCTGAACCACCCACCTCCTGAACCACCCACCCCCAGAACCGCCCACCACCACCGCAGACGAACCGAACCGAAGGAGTGGCCGACGTGGCCGAGATGTTCTACGACGACGATGCAGACCTGAGCGTGATCCAGGGCAAGAAGGTGGCCGTCATCGGCTACGGCAGCCAGGGCCACGCCCACGCGCTCAACCTGCGCGACTCCGGCGTCGACGTCCGGGTCGGCCTGGCGGAGGGCAGCACCAGCCGGGCCAAGGCCGAGGCCGAGGGCCTGACCGTGACGACGGTGGCCGACGCCGTGAAGGAGGCCGACCTCGTGGTCATCCTCACGCCCGACCAGGTGCAGAGGACCGTCTACGCGGAGCACATCCAGCCGAACCTCAAGCCGGGCGCCGCGCTGCTCTTCGGGCACGGCTTCAACATCCGCTTCGGCTACATCAAGCCCGAGGCCGGCTCCGACGTCCTCATGGTCGCCCCCAAGGGGCCCGGCCACCTCGTGCGCCGCGAGTACGTCGACGGGCGCGGGGTCCCGGTGCTCCTCGCCGTCGAGCAGGACGCCTCGGGCCAGGCCTGGGACGTCGCCAAGTCCTACGCCAAGGCCATCGGCGGCCTGCGCGCCGGCGGTATCAGGACGACCTTCACAGAGGAGACCGAGACCGACCTCTTCGGCGAGCAGTCCGTCCTCTGCGGCGGCGCGAGCCAGCTGGTCCAGTACGGCTTCGAGACCCTCGTCGAGGCCGGCTACCAGCCCGAGGTGGCGTACTTCGAGTGCCTTCACGAGCTCAAGCTCATCGTCGACCTCATGGTCGAGGGCGGCATCGCCAAGCAGCGCTGGTCCGTCTCCGACACGGCCGAGTACGGCGACTACGTGTCCGGCCCGCGTGTCATCGACCCGCGCGTGAAGGAGAACATGAAGGCGGTTCTCGAGGACATCCGCAACGGCGCCTTCGCCCGACGCTTCATCGAGGACCAGGACGCCGGCGCGCCGGAGTTCAAGGCCCTGCGCGAGAAGGGCGCCCAGCACCCGATCGAGGCGACCGGCAAGGACCTGCGCAAGCTGATGTCCTGGATCAAGGAGACCGACGCCGACTACACCGAGGGCTCGGCCGCGCGCTGACCCACACGACCCACACCGCCGTGTGCCGGTGGGACCCGCGCGCGGCGGCCCACCGGCACACGGCGTCTGGGGGCGCGCCTAGGGTGGGCCGCATGACGGCGGGCGCAGGGGCGGTGGTGCGGTGACCGAGTCCTGGCCGTATGCCGCGGCCTTCGCCTTCTTCTTCGCCCTGGCCCTGGCGCGCTCGACGGCGACGTACTGGGCCGGGCGCGGCCTGCGTGCCGGCGGGGAGCGGACGCGCTGGGCACGCCACCTCGACCGGCCGGCTGTCGTGCGTGCCGAGCGGTTCGTGCGCCGGGTCGGCGCCCCGGCCGTGACGCTGTCCTTCCTCACGGTCGGCGTGCAGACGGCGGTGATCGCGGCGGCGGGAGCGCTGCGGATGCCCCTGGCGCGGTTCCTGCCGGCGGCAGTCGTCGGCGCCCTGGTCTGGGCGGCGCTCTACACGACGGTGGGGTTCGCGGTCGTCGAGGCCCGGGTGGCCGGGTCGGCGGGGCCGTGGCTGGTCCTCGTGGTGGCCCTGGCCGCGCTCGTGTGGGCCGTCACGGCCGTCATCCGTCGGCGCGCGGGCACCGGCGCCGACACCCCCGCCGAGGACGCTGCGGACGATCCAGCCGCCTAGTGCTTCCGGGGCGGGTTGGGCTGCGCCGACAGCCACTCCGCGAAGGACAGCCCGCCCGTCTCGACGTCCGGGCCCGGGAGGTTGGTGCGGGCCGAGAAGGCCCGCAGGGTCCCCCCGAGCGGCGGGACCCTGACCACCCGCGGCGGCTCCTGGCCCGCATGGGCACGCAGGGCGGTGGCGACCTCCGCCATCGTCAGGAGCTGTGGCCCCGCGAGGTCGGTGGTGCGGCGCGGCGCGTCCGGGGCCGCTCCCGTCACGAGGTCGGCCAGCCGCTGCGCGACCCAACGGGTCTCGACCGGCTGGACCGCCATCTCGCCGAGGGAGAGGGCCAGCGGCCCGAGGGTCAGTGAGCGGCCGATGAGGGCGGCCAGGGAGTGGAACTGCGTGGCGCGCACGACCGTGGCCGGCAGCCCGCTCTGGGCGATGATCCGCTCGGCCGCCGTCTTGGCCCGGTAGTACGGGTACGGGTTGCGGTCGCACCCCACGATCGAGATGGCCACCAGGTGGGGCGGATCCTGCCGGCCGGCGAGGGCCTGGGCCAGCTTCCGCGTGCCCTCGACGTCGACAGCCCTGGCGCGGAAGGGGTTCGTCGCGCAGTGCACGACCGCGTCGACGTCCCGCACCGCAGCCGCGAGGCCCTCCCCGGTGGCGAGGTCGACGCCCGAGCGCCGGCTGGCCGGCGACGCCTGGTGCCCGCGAC
>NZ_DATBMI010000116.1:0-4835 GCF_036554925.1 Pedococcus sp. | reverse complement strand
GGCGCCACGACCTGCGGTTCGCCCTCGACCGCACGGCCCGTCCCGGCCGGGTCCAGGTCGACGAGCCGTCCATCGTCACGCTGACCCTCGACAACGCCGGCCCGTCCACGAGCCCGCTGATCATGGCGGAGGAGCAGCTCGACTACGCCCTGGGCGACCGCCCGCGCTTCGTGATCCCTCGGCTGCGTCGCGGCGACCGGCAGGAGGTCCACTACACGGTGCGGTCGCACGTCCGGGGCCGCCACCGCCTGGGCCCGCTCGGCGTTCGGCTGCGGGACCCCTTCGGCCTCAGCACGCGGGTGGCCGCCATCAGCGGCTCCGGCGAGGTGCTCGTCCTGCCCAAGGTGCTCGCCCTCGGGGCGGGGCGACCACCGGGGAGCGGCATCGGGGCCGAGGGCGCCGTCCCCCACATGGTCGCCCTCCACGGCGAGGACGACGTCTCGATCCGCTCGTACCGCGATGGGGACGACCTTCGCCGGATCCACTGGCCCGCGACCGCCAAGACCGGCGAGCTGATGGTGCGCCAGGAAGACCGTCCGGCACGGCGGCGCGCCGTGGTCGTCCTCGACTCACGAGCCTCCGGCCACAAGGGAACCGGAGCCACGAGCTCGTTGGAGTGGGCGGTCACCGCCGCCGCGTCCATCACGGCCCACCTCTGCGAGGAGGGCTACGCCGTGCACCTCATCACCGACGAGACCGCCGACGACGGCCGTGCCGGGTCGGCCATCGAGGTCGACCGTGCCCTCGACGTCCTCGCCGTCGCGCACCCCGGCCAGCTCGAGCAGTTCGCCGAGGTCCTCCATGCCGCCCACCCCGTGACGGCAGCGGGCGGTCTCGTCATCGCGATCACCACCGACCTCGACGAGGACCTCGCCCGCCAGGTGGCGGCGCTGCGCCAGCCGGGCGGCACCGGGCTGGCGATCGTCCTGGACCCCCGCGGCTTCGGCAGCGGTCGCGCGCAGGCCTCCGGTCCCAGCGTCCCCGAGGAGCTGAGCTCGGTGCCGGTGCTGCGCAGCGCCGGCTGGAGCGTCATCGTGGCCACCGCCGCCGATCCCGTCCCGGCGGTCTGGGCCGCCGTCTCCGGCGCCTCGCGCCCGGTGGTCACGTCATGAGCCGCATCCGCCTGCCCGAGACCCTGTTGGCAGGCCTCGCCACCGCAGTGGTCAGCTGGCCGCTGACAACGCTCTTCACGCCCAACACGTGGGTGCGTCCGACCTTGGTCATGGTGTTCTTCGTGATGCTGGGCGGGCTGGTCGGCCGCAGCCTGACCACGTCCAAGACCGGCGTGGTGCTGGCCCAGCTCGCCGTCGTGGTCGTCGCGGCCGGTGTCGTCTACGGCCAGGGCCACCTGTGGTACGGCCTGCCCACCATCGACATGGTCCTGGCCTTCAACAACCTGCTCGTCGATGCGCGCGAGACCATCCAGAGCTACTCGGCCCCGGCGCCCACGACCCGCGGCATCATCCTCGGCATCGGCCTGGCGATCGCCGCCACCGGCATCGTCGTCGACCACCTCGCCGTGGTGCGCCGCTCCCCTGCCCTGGCGGGCCTGCCCCTGCTGACCGCCTTCCTCCTCTCGGCGTCGAACTCCGGCAGCTCGCTGCACCCGGCCTTCTTCGTCCTGGCAGCGACCGTCTGGCTCGTGATGGTCGGCAGGCAGGGCACCGCGTCGCTGCGCCGCTGGAGCACGACCACGCCGATGGCGACCAGGGGTCGCAGCAGCGACGACCAGGCAGGCACGTTCGGCTTCGCCGCGCTGGGCCGGACCCTGGGCATCGTGGCCCTCGTGGCAGCGGTGGCACTTCCCGGTGTGATGCCGCACCTGCCCACCCGCTACCTCGTCGACGGCCTCGGCCGCGCCACGGACGCCACGGGTTTCACCGACGGCCGGCTCGGCCTCAACACCACCCTGGACCTCACCCGCAGCCTGAACGACCGCTCCCAGGCGGCGATCATGTCCTACACGACGACGGCACCCACCCCGGCGCCGCTGAGGGTCGGCGTGCTCACCACCTACCGCGGCGACGAGTGGACTCCGGACCGCGGGTCCGTCGACTTCAGCCGCCAGCCCGAGGTCAGGCTGCCCGAAGAGCTGTCCGACAGCGTTCCACGCGAGCGCTTCCGCATCAGCGTCGACAGCTCCCGTCTCGAGGCGCCGCAGATCGCAGCGCCCTACCCCCTCGTCGACGGGGACCTCGACGGCGTCCCGTGGGGTCTCGACTCCGAGACCCAGGTGGCGCGGGTCAACCGGACGGCGGAGTCCTACACGATGGACTACGTCGACCTGCGTCCGCCACGCGCGCTGCTCGAGCAGCCCCCCGCGGACCGGTTCAGCGACGTCCAGCGCGCCAACGCGCTGCGCATCGACGACGCCTCCTCGGAGGCCGTGCTGGCCCTGGCCGACGAGGTGGTGCCGGACGGTGCCACGCGGATCGAGGCCGCCCTCGCCATCCAGGAGCACTTCCGCAGCACCGCGTACACCTACTCCCTGGAGCTCTCGGGGCCGGTTCGCGACGAGAACGGCCGCCTCGTGCAGTACGACCCCATCACCCACTTCCTGACGACCAGGACGGGTTACTGCGTGCAGTTCGCCACCGCCATGGTGATGCTCGCCCGGGCCCAGGGGATTCCCGCCCGCATGGCCATCGGCTTCCTCCCGGGCGTCCTGGAGCGCGGCGTCTACACGGTGCGGGCGGCCGACGCCCACGCCTGGCCCGAGCTGTACTTCGACGGGGTCGGCTGGCTGAGGTTCGAGCCGACCCCTGCCTCGCGCACCGGCCAGGCACCTCCGTACTCCTTGGAAGCCGCACCAGCGCCCGGGTCGGGGGCCGAGCAGACGGCCGGCCCGTCGGCGTCTGCCACGACCAGCACCCGTCGCGACGGAAGTGCCAACGACCCCGGCGCGCAGGAGCAGCTCGACCCGTCTGCCGCCGCGGACACCGGGTTCCTCACCCGGTGGTGGGAGTCGGGACGACTCACCGTGCTGGGGTGGGTCGTGCTCGGCCTGGTGGCCGGCGTGCTCGGCGCGCTGGCCGTCCCGCTCGCGGCCAGGGTGCGCCTGCGCCGCCGCCTTCGGGACGCCCCTGACGACGCCCGACGGGTCGAGGTGGAGTGGCAGGCGATGGTCGAGCGCATCGGCGACCTCGGCGTGGTCGCGCCCCGCGGCAGCACCCCGCGACAGGCCGGCGGCTTCTACCAGCGCGAGGCCTACCTGGAGGGGCCCGAGGTGGAGTCCCTGCGTCGCGTCGTCAAAGCAGTCGAGGACGCGCGCTACGCCCGCCCCGGGTCGACCCTGCTCGACATCCGGGAGGACAGCCAGCGTGTCGTGCACGCCGTGTCGGCCGTGCGGCGTCGGCGTGACCGGATGCGGGCCCTGTGGCTCCCCCAGGACGGTCTCTCCGAGTGGCGCGAGCGACGGGCCGCCGTCGCTGGCGCCCTGACCGGCCTCTGGTCGCAGCTGCGCGCGCGTCTCGACCGCCGCGGCTGACGCTCGCGATCACGTCATCGGGCGACTCCCTCAGCGTCGGCCGAGCCGCAGCGTGTAGTAGGCCGCCCCCACCATCACCACCGCAACGGTGGCCAGCACCGCGTTGAGGAGGACCTGGACCGTGGCCGGGCTCAGCCGCAGCTCCCGGTGGAAGGTGGCCGCAGTCAGGCACCCGCCGACCATGAGCACCACGAGGCCGCACCACACGATGCGCCATCGACCCGCCACGCTCATGGCTCATCGTGCGGCCCGCCCGTGGACCACCACCCGCTGCAGCGGGGTGACTCCTCCGCTCAGCGGGTCATCACTTTGGTGGAGCGGCACCCCCCACCCGGCTCCCCGGAGCGCCGCGCTCGACGAGCACCCGCGGGGCGGGACCCGCACTGAGGCGACCCCACGGCACACCCGGGTCGTCGTTGGCGCCCGACGCCCCGCCGCGAACGACGACAGTGGCCCGGGACGAGCGTCCCGGGCCACTGCGCTGCCGTATGCCGCGTGCGCGCGGTCGAGCGAGGTCAGTCCAGGTAGTCGCGCAGCACCTGGGAGCGCGACGGGTGGCGCAGCTTGCTCATCGTCTTGGACTCGATCTGGCGGATCCGCTCGCGGGTGACGCCGTAGACCTTGCCGATCTCGTCGAGCGTCTTCGGCTGGCCGTCGGTCAGGCCGAAGCGCATCGAGACGACGCCGGCCTCGCGCTCGGAGAGCGTGTCGAGGACGCTGTGCAGCTGCTCCTGCAGCAGGGTGAAGCTGACGGCGTCGGCCGGCACGACCGCCTCGGAGTCCTCGATGAGGTCGCCGAACTCCGAGTCGCCGTCCTCACCGAGCGGGGTGTGCAGCGAGATCGGCTCCCGGCCGTACTTCTGGACCTCGACGACCTTCTCAGGGGTCATGTCGAGCTCCTTGGCGAGCTCCTCCGGGGTGGGCTCACGGCCGAGGTCCTGCAGCATCTGGCGCTGGACACGGGCCAGCTTGTTGATGACCTCGACCATGTGCACCGGGATGCGGATGGTGCGGGCCTGGTCGGCCATGGCGCGGGTGATGGCCTGGCGGATCCACCACGTGGCGTAGGTCGAGAACTTGTAGCCCTTGGTGTAGTCGAACTTCTCGACGGCGCGGATGAGGCCGAGGTTGCCCTCCTGGATGAGGTCGAGGAAGGCCATGCCGCGCCCGGTGTACCGCTTGGCCAGCGACACCACGAGCCGCAGGTTCGCCTCCAGCAGGTGGTTCTTGGCCCGCTCGCCGTCGCGGCCGATCCATTCGAGGTCACGCCGCAGCGGGATTTGCATCTGCTCGTTCGACTCCTCGGCCGCGCGCAGCCGCTCCGCCGCGTACAGGCCGGCCTCGATCC